>JAYTRP010000421.1:0-12989 GCA_043746145.1 Hyphomicrobiales bacterium
GAAGAAATCGAGACCCTGGCGCACGAGAAGGAGAAGCCGGTGCATGCCTTCCAATCTGTCGCGGATGGCTTGCCGGCGCTTGGCATCGTCGCTGCGGTATTGGGCGTCATTCATGCAATGGGCGCGCTCGACCAATCGCCGGAAGTGCTTGGAGGCTTGATTGGCGCCGCGCTGGTTGGCACGTTTGCCGGCATCTTCCTCTCCTACGGCGTAGTTGCGCCGATCGCCTCCAAGATCAAGATTGTGCGTGACAAACAAATACGCCTTTACACGCTCGTCAAACAAAGCCTGCTCGCCTTTATGAATGGCGCGATGCCGCAAGTTGCGGTCGAGTTCGGCCGCAAGACCATCCCCAACAAGGAGCGCCCGACCATCGACACCGTCGAGAATGAGACGTCGCTTGGCGGCGGCGCCAAGGAAGCGGCCTAAGATCATGGCGGGAACGACTTACGGGAAAAAATCACAGGGATGGCTGCGGGAAGGCTCCGCCGCGCCCGCGTCACATCCTGTCGAAAAGACGCCACAATTTCGCGCGTCGCTCGATCGTCTTACCGATCGCGCGGGGGACCAACTAACGCAGCGTTTCGGCCCCCTCTTCACCAGCGCGCGCGAAGGGTTGCGAAACGAGTCGACGTTCGCTGTTTTGGGCGAGCATGTCGGCCATCCTGCCGCGGTCGCCTTTAGCGTTGCGCTCGACGCGCGACTCGCGATCATCGTCGAGACGAGCGCGGTCGAGTTTATCATTGCGGCAATGTTCGGTCTGGACGCGGCGGAGGCTGTTCCTGAGGAGGAGATGCGCGAGCGAACTTCGCTCGAAGTACGTCTCGTCGGCGAACTCGCAAGCGCACTCGCCGGCGCGCTCTGTGACGCCTTCGCGCCTGTCGCCAATTTCGACCTTGGCGTTGAAGACATGGAAGTTCTAGAGGACCAGAGCCTGCTCGGCCCCAAGGACTCTCTAGCAGTGGCGGCTCGTTTCACGATCAAAGCGCCAACGGGCGCATTTGGCGTGACCCTCCTGATCCCGCACGCCTTCATGACGCCGTTGGGGGAGGCGTTCGCGAAAGGGCCGGCGCCCGGCGCGGCCAAACTCGATCCAGCCTGGACGCGCCGCATGGAGCGTCGGGTCACCGAGGCCGATCTGACGCTGACCGCGATCCTCGACGAATTTCAGATGACGCTCTCCGACCTGTCCTCGTTGAAAGTTGGCCATCAGTTGCCGCTCAGCGACACCGGGCAAGGACGCGTGCGCATCGAATGCGGCGAGCGCGGCGTGTTTGTCTGCAGCCTCGGCGAGCAGAACGGCCGCTATGCGTTGCAGGTCGAGGACATCATCGCAATGCCCATCGAAGCCGCTTACCCGCCGGCCCCGTAGCCCCACGCAACCTGACCCTTTTGCATTCGGAGACTCCTTCCATCATGGACGCGACACCCGACGTCGACCAAGCCGACCCGTTCTCCCCGCCGGGGCCAAGCCTCGACGCCATTCTCTCTATTCCGGTGACAGTTCAAGTCGTGCTTGGCGCCACCACTATGCCGGTCGCCAAGCTGATGAAGCTGGGGCGCGGCGCGGTGATCACGCTCGACCAGAAGGTCGGAGCGCCCGTGAGCGTGCTTGTCAACGGTCGCGTCGTTGCGCGAGGCGAAGTCGTCGTCGTTGACGAGGACAATTCGCGCTACGGCGTTTCGCTGACCGAGATCGTCGGCACGCTGAAAGAATGAACAGGTTCAACCGCGAGCCGCGAGGCTTGCCGCAAGCAACGGCGGATTTATGGAAGCCGAGATAATGCTGGGCGCGCAAAAGGCCGCCGCGGTGCTGCTGGCGGTCGACCGCACGACCGCCAAACAACTTCTGCGACATTTCACAGCCGAGGAACTACGCCTCGTGACCGTTGCAGCGGCTCGGCTCGGCAATGTTTCCAATCAGACGCTGGAGATGATCGCCGAACAGTTCGCGACCGACTTCTCAGAGCGCTCGACGCTGCTCGGGGACGAAGGGCAGGCCCGCGCGTTGCTGTCGGACGCGGTAACGCCCGACCTGATTACGAGCTATCTTCAGCAGGGCCTGGGCGGCGGCCAGCCGGACGTATGGAAGGCGACCGCCGCGCTTCCCGAGGCCTATCTGTCGACATTTCTGAAGCGCGAGAATCCGTTGATCGTCACCTATGTGCTTTCGCGCTTGGATTCCCAGGTCGCCGCAAAGATTGTTGCGACGCTCCCGCGCGATCTGCGCAATCAGGTGCTTTGTCGCCTGATCGCGCCGCCGCCGATCGCGCCGGCTTCGCTCCAGGTGCTCGAGGGCGCGCTGCGCGAAGTGCTGCTCGGCGGTCCGATGAGCGCGTCCGACGATGACGGCCGCGCCCGTATCGCCGAGATCATCAACAGTCTCGATCCAACCGAGGCCGAGGACGTCATGAAGGCGCTGGAAGTCTCGCGGCCACAAGATGCAGTTGCAGTGCGCGCAATGTTGTTCTCGTTCCAAGATCTGCCGCGGTTGGCGCAGCGCGCACGGGCGCTGCTGTTCGACAAGTTGCCGACCGACATCGTCGTCACGGCGCTGCGGGGGACAGATGCGGAGTTTCGCGAGTCGAGCCTTTCGGCCATGGCGTCGCGTTCGCGAAGGCTGGTTGAGAGCGAACTCGCCAATCCCTCGATCACGCCTCCCGCTGAAATTGCAAAGGCGCGCAAGGAGATTGTCAAGCTGGTGCTGATGATGGCGAGTCGTTCGGAAATCGAGCTGCCCTCTCAAGATATACACGACGGCATAGCTGCCTGATCGAGCGGGAGTGTAAGAGTTGACTGACGATAGTGACGACAAGACGGAAGAACCGACGGAGAAGCGTCTTGCGGATGCTGTCGAGCGCGGCAATACGCCAGTCTCGCGCGAAATCGCGTTTCTCGCCGGGCTCGTCGCTTATCTGCTGATCGAGGTCTATGTCCTGCCTGTTATGACGCCCGACTTGGTCGCAGTGCTGCTACGCTTCGTTGACAATCCGTCGGGCTGGCGCCTGGAGAAGGCGGACGACGCCATGGCGCTTATCGACGTCGCGGCGATTGCGGCGGGGCGGTTCCTCATGCCTGCGGTTCTGCTGATCATGGCGTTCGCGGTCGGCGCCTCCGTGATTCAAAACCCTCCGCGAATCGTCACGAGCCGGATCGCTCCCGACCTGTCGCGCCTCTCACTCATAAGTGGATTGACGCGGTTGATCGGCCCGCGCGGGTGGACCGAGTTTCTGAAAAGCGTCTTGAAGCTTTCGGCCGTGTCGGCTGTCGTTGCTATAATCCTGGCGTCCCGGCGCCTTGAGCTGATCTCCGCGATGTTCGTCGATGTGGTGGATCTGCCGTCCCGGTTGCTTGCGCTCTGCTCGGAATCAACGGCGGCCGTCACGCTGGCGCTGCTCGCCATCGCCGGAGCCGACTTCGCCTGGACCCGCATCCACTGGCGTCGCGACCAGCGCATGAGCCGGCACGAACTCAAAGAAGAGGTCAAGCAAGCCGAAGGAAATCTCCTGCTAAAAGCGCGCCTGCGTTCGCTCAGAATGGATCGCACTCGGCGAAATATGCTGAAGAACGTGCCTAAAGCAACGATGGTTCTCGTCAACCCAACGCATTTTGCGGTCGCGCTGCGCTATGTGCGTTCGGAGGGCGGCGCGCCTGTCGTGCTTGCCAAAGGGGTGGATCTGATCGCACTGAAAATACGGGACATCGCGCTCGAGCACGACATTCCAGTGATCGAGGACAGGCCCCTCGCGCGTTCGCTTTACGAAGCTGTGAGCGTCGATGCGGTGATCCCGCCCGAATTCTACCGCGCCGTCGCCGAGATTGTTCAACTGATCCAGTCGAAGCGCGGCTCGTGGCCCCTGAGCAGGCGAAAGGTAAATTGATGAGGATTTTCGAGCCTGTCGACTTTTGCGTGTACGAGCGCGTTCTGGCTGACGCAATTGTCGACGTCGCCACCGAATTGCGTCTCACTGATTCCGCCGAATTCATCATGATGGTGCACGCCGACCAGGCGGCCAACATCGCTGATCTCGTCAACTCGTCGAGCGAGTTGTTCTTCAGGCGAGGCGCGTTGCGTTATGCGCTGGCGGCGGCTTACGACTTCGCGTGGGAGTCGACGCCGAGTGTTCGGCTCGACATGGAATTTCGGTACGATCGCGTCACTGCCTTCTTTCGACTGACGATTGGGGGCGCACGCGCGGCGATCGAGATTATCGACGTGATCTTCGACGACGAGCGGAGTGCTTACTCCCAACGCGCCGCGGAATTACTGCGGGCGGCCGTCGCCAAGGCGCGCCTCTCGTGAAGCCACGGGCCACGCCTGTTCTCGAAGCAACCCGCGTTTCCAGCAGTGACAGCGCTTGGCGTCGCTTGTTTTACAGTAGTCGGCCCGCATATCGAGTAATAACAGCGCCCGCTTCGCCGCGAGAGACGCGCAACGACGTCAGACGCCGCACTCGCCTGAACTCAGCTAAAATCCTCGACGGCGCCAGCGCGTTCCTTTGCGAAGCGCTGATCCAGGACCGCTCCGCCTCCGGACTTCGTCTGTTGCTGTCGCGAAATTTGGGTCTGCCGCCCCGGTTCGGCGTTCACGACGACGCCACTGGCGAGATTGTCACCGCTTCAGCCGTTTGGCGCCGGGAACGCGCGATTGGCGCACGCATTTTGTCCCGGGGCCCTCCTGCTCCCTTGAGTGTAACCGAGTTAGCCGCGCTGGCGGGCCTCTACTATGGAATGCCGGACTAATTGGCGCTCGTCAGGCCACGGCTTCGTGCTGAGAAGTCGCCAAGCGCAACGCCATTCGCACTGCAGCCAGGTCGGCGGGCTTCTCAATGATGGTGCTCTTCGGCGCGTTTGGATCGCGAAGAACAGCGGCCGGCTGACCCGTCACATAGGCGTAAGGAATTTGCCGACGCACAAGCTCGCAGGCGATCTTCGCGCTGGTCTCGGGACCAAGGTGAAAATCCAGGAATGCGAACACCGGCTGACGCATATGGATCATCCTTAGCGCCGACGCGACGCTGAAAGCCATCTCGCAGTGCTCCGCGCCCGCGCTTTCAACCATGTCGGCCATAGACAGAGCAAGTAGGGGGTCATCGTCAACTACGAGTACCGGTCCCTTCTCTAGCGCCTCGTGCATGCATCACCTCTTCAACTCAATAATGAGGACGCAAACCGCATGTTCCCTACGGTTAGAATGTCACCTATCAAGGTTAAGGCCTCGTTGCGGAATGCGGCTGGAATAATCACTTTCGTTTGTAATTCCACGTGGTCACGCGGCAGATGATGAGAGCGCGGTCGCCATATCGCCGAACACGCTTGACCAGTCGCCAAGGCGTTTCTGGCGAAACAGTCGCATGGTTGGATACCACGGCGAATCCGAGCGCTCGCGCAACCAGCGCCATTCCGCGTCTTTCTTCAACGCGACCCAGACTGGCCGCGCCAGCGCGCCAGCGAGATGCGCGATTGAGGTGTCGCAGGTGACAATCAGATCGACGGCGTGCATGACCGCGGCCGCGTCGAGGAAGGCATGTGGGCCAGAGTCGTAATCGGCGTCGAGTTCCTCCACGCGGAAGGGGTGCGAATTGAGGATCTGTTCCTGGCCATAGCCTTTTTGCAGGGAGATCAGGCGAACGCCCGGTCTACCCGCGAGCGGTGCGAGGTCACCCAGCGGAAACGCGCGCCCCGGGTCAGCGTCGGGGTGCGCGTTGCCTTGCCAGGCGATCCCGATGCGAAAGCCGGTTTTGCCAATCCGCGCTTTCCAGCGGGCAATTCGTTCTGGCTCTGCGACGAGATAGGGCAATTCCGCCGGCACGTCGCCAAGCCGTGTCTTAAAAGCGCGGGGCAAGCTGCTGATGGCAATCTGCGCATCGAAACTCGCCCCTTCCGGCATGCGCTCGAAAATGCGCCCTTCAACGGTTAGGCCAACAAGCCGGTGCAACTTTGCCGGGCCTAGAAAATAGGGCTCAGCGCCGGCGCGGCGCATCAGCGGCAGGTAGCGGCAGAACTGGATCGTGTCGCCCAGGCCATGATCGTTGATGACCAAGACTCGTTGGGGCTTTTCGTTCGGCCCTTGCCAGAGGGGATATTGCATGCCGAGCGCGTCCGCGATCGACTTGCCATCGATCCAGCGCGCTTCGTAGCCCTCCCAGCCACTAGCGAAATCGCCGAGCGTCAGGTCGAGACACCCTCTGCCACTTACCGCTTCACGGCAGCCGAGCCTCTCGGCAGCTGCAAAGGCTCGCCGAGCCTCCTCAAGGCGGTCAAGCGCACGCAATGCCAGCGCCTCGCCGCAGAGCGCGTCGCCGTAACCGGCGCGAGCCGCGGCGGACCGTCGAAAGGCGGCCAACGCCTCTTCCGGGCGCCCGAGTTTTATCAGCGCGGCGCCGAGATTGAGCGCAGCTTCGGGAAAGTTGGGCCGACGCCGCAGCGCCGCCCGCGCCGCCGCCTCGGAATCTGAGAGCTTCCACAATGCGCGCAACACGCCTGAGCGCGAGTTGAGCACATCAGCGTCTTCAGGGTGCAACGCCAGCGCCGTGTCGAGCGCCGCGAGCGCGTCCACGAACCGGCCGAGTTTGAACAGGAGCTTGCCGAGATTGGACCAGGCGGGCAGCAGGCTTGGGTTGATTGCAGTCGCACGCGCGTAGAACCGAAGCGCAACGTCAAGTTTGCCGCTGCGCTCGAGAATGTAGGCGCCCAAGCTTAGCGCCTCGGCGAAGTCCGGAGCCTGGCGTAACGCAGCGTCGAGTTTCTTCGACGCTTCCGCATCGCGACCGAGTTCCACAAATCTAGAAGCTTCCGCATAAAGCCGCTGCGCGTCGCGGCTCGACCCTTCTCCCGGCTGCCGGAGGAAGGCGCGCGAGGTCCCGCATGATGATCCACGTTCCATGCCTTGCATTGCTTGAACCCTCACCCCAGCCCTCTCTCTGATAGTCTGCCCAACGACGGGCATTCGCGTGGCTCAGTTAGGAAGAGCGTGTCCCCGGATTTTTGCAACCAACATACACTCTCGCCTTGTTCGGAGCTTACCTCGAAAGAGCCGTCCCGCTGGCGCTCCGCGCAAGCCTCGTGCAAGTCGTCTCGTCTAGATTTCGACTGTGGATCGGAGTCTCGGCCCTTGACGCAGGTTTATCTGTTCCAGCTGGCCTCGCGGCGCACCGAATATCTTTCGGAACGCCAGTCGCTGATCGCCAGCAATATCGCCAACGCGAGCACCCCGGGCTTCGCCGCCCGCGACCTTGCGCCTTTCTCGGCTGTGCTCGCGCAGACGGAAGGCGGCATGACGACCACCAATCCTGCTCACATCACGCCGACCGCTACCGAACTCGACTCGGCGCGGGCCGAGGAGAAGGACGCAGCCAACGCTTCATTGTCGGGCAATTCCGTCAATCTCGAAAGCGAGATGATCAACCTTGGCGACGTAAGCCGCGATTATTCCGAGGCCACCAGCATCAAGCGGGCGTTTCACCAGATGATGATGCAGGCAATCAAATAATGGCGACCAGCGACCCACTACAAGCCTCGTTACGCATCGCCGCCGCCGGACTCGACGCGCAGTCGACACGGCTGCGGATCATCTCCGAAAACATCGCCAACGCTCAATCGACCGGGTCGACGCCGGGCGGCGATCCTTACGCGCGCAAAACCGTTTCGTTCGACAACGAGATCGATCGCGCCGCCGGGCTCTCGTTGATTCACGTGCGCAGCATCGGCGTTGATCAGGCCCCGTTCCGCACGGAGCAGGACCCTGGCAATCCCGCCGCCGACTCGGCCGGCTTTGTCAAGCTGCCCAACGTCGACGTGCTAGTCGAACTCGCCGACATGCGCGAGGCGAACCGCAGCTACGAGGCCAACCTTCAGGTCGCCAAACAATCGAGCGATCTGATGAACCAAACCATCAGCTTGCTGAAGGATGCATGACCGCGGCTTGCGCGGTCGGTTGAAAAGGAGGCGCGCCCATCGTCTAGAGGGCGTGAAACAGCATGGAATTGATGGGTGTTTCCGCGATCGGCGCCGCTTCGGCGCCCTCTGGACGATCGACGATGCCGACGGTGAGCGGGACAGGCGCGACAAACGGACCGACCTTCGATCAGGTGTTGGGCAACCTCTTCAACGACGGAGTGCAAGTGCTGCAGACTGGTGAGGCGGCGGCGATCCAAGGCATGACGGGAGCGCTTCCCGCGTTTAAGGTGGTCGACGCGGTCATGGCGGCGCAACGCACGCTGCAGCAGGGGCTCGCCATCCGCGACAAAGCGGTCTCCGCCTATCAGGAAATCGCGCGAATGTCGATTTAAACCCGACCCCGTCGCTCATCAATGAAGCCCAGGAGTATATTGAATGAGAGCGTTGGCAATTGCGGCTACAGGCATGAGCGCGCAGGAACGAAACCTTGAGGTGATCGCGAACAATGTCGCGAACATCAACACAACCGGCTTCAAGCGATCGCGAGCTGAATTCACTGACCTAATTTATCAGAACGAGCGCCTCCAGGGCGTGTCGAGTCGTGGCCGCGATGCGACGGTGCCCGCCGGCGCCCAGATCGGGCTTGGCGTGCGTACCGCAGCGATCCGCTCCGTCAACCTTCAAGGCGCATTGACCAGCACCGGCAACTCGCTCGACTTGGCGATAAGCGGTCGCGGATGGTTTCAGGTGACGACGCCCAACGGCGACACGGTTTACACGCGCGATGGCTCCTTCAACACCAACGCCAATGGCCAGCTCGTGACCACCGATGGCCTCCTTGTTACGCCCAACGTGCTAGTGCCTGCTAATTCGACGGCTGTGAACGTCAGTCAGTCGGGGCTCGTCACCGCTACGATTCCAGGACAGACCACTCCGCAGAGCGTTGGTCAGTTGACGGTCGCCAATTTCGTCAACGATGCGGGCCTTCAGGCGCTGGGCGGAAATTTGTTTCAGCAAACCGCTGCCTCTGGCCAACCCAATGTCGGGGTGCCCGGTGACACCTCGTATGGAGTGATCCAGCAAGGCTATCTCGAGGCTTCCAATGTCGATCCGGTCTCGGAGATCACCAACCTGATCTCGGCGCAACGCGCTTATGAAATGAACTCGAAAGTAATCCAGGCCGCCGATCAGATGTCCGGCACCATCTCCAACATGCGCTCATGAGGTTCACGATGCGCTGGGAATATCAAGTTCGGCGGATTTTGTCGGTTGCGGCGCTCGCGCTGGCGTCGCTCGGCTTTGCGAGCCCGAGCGCGTCGCAGGAAACAACCGCCCCAACTCCAAAGCTCGTCATCTATCCCGGCGATGTGATCAGCGACGACATGCTCGCGGACGCGCCTTTGGCGACCATAAATTTCGGCGGCCCCGTCGCGATCTCGCGCGCGCAACTCGTTGGGATGTCGGCGCGCCGGACTCTACTTCCCGGCCGGGCTATTCCTTTGATCGCGGTCGGCGCGCCGCGCGTGGTTCGCAGTGGAGCTTCCGTAAAGCTCATTTATGTCGACGGCGCGCTCGAGATCATGACCTTCGGCTCCGCCATGCAGGATGGCGCAGTGGGCGACCTCATCAAGGTCCGCAACGACGACAGCGGCGTGACCGTAAACGGTGAAGTGCGACCCGACGGCGCCATTTTGGTGAATGGCGGCTGATGCGCGCGCTCTTGATTGCATGGTTCCTGCTCGCGCTGGTCGCACCCCTGAGTGCGGCTGTTCGGATAAAGGACGTGACCTCGTTGCGCGGCGCGCGCGATAGCCAGCTCATCGGCTACGGGCTGGTCGTGGGACTGCAGGGCATCGGCGACACGTTGCGCAACGTGCCTTTCACCGAGCAGGCGATCCAATCGATGCTCGATCGGATGGGGCTCAACATGCGCGGGAGTTCGCTGCGCAACCGCAACGTCGCCGCCGTCATTGTAACCGCGGATCTCCCGACTGGGACCGACACCGGCCAGCGGCTCGACGTGACAGTGTCGTCGCTCGGCGACTCCGCATCGCTGATGGGGGGAACACTGCTGTTGACGCAACTCGCGGCGCCAGATGGGCTGATTTATGCGAGCGCCCAGGGCGCTGTATCCGTGACGGGCTACGAAGCCGCAGGTCAGGCGGAGGTCGTCTCGCAGGGAGTGCCCACGGCAGGACGGATCGCGAATGGCGCCATCGTTGAACTTTCGCCGCCCGCCTCGGTTGACGAGCTTCGCCTGTTTCTCGAATTGCGCAATCCCGACTACGCCACTGCGATGCGAATCATCGACGCAATCAACGAGTTTTCGCGCCGACAGTTTCGCAAAGCCATTGCCTTTGAGCGCGATGGCAAGTCGGTGGAACTGTTTCGGCCTGCGGCGATAAGCACGCCGCGCCTGATGGCCCAGATCGGCGAATTGCTAGTCGAGCCCGACACCGCCGCCCGCGTTGTGATCGATGCGCGCACAGGAACCGTGGTGATCGGGCAGGATGTGCAGATATCCACCGTTGCAGTCACGCATGGGACGCTGAACGTCCGCATCACCGAGGCCCCGCAGGTTTCGCAGCCGGGCCCAAAGTCCCAGGGCAAGACGGTGGTGACGCCACGCACACAGATTGATGTCACTGAGCCGGGCGGGCAGGTCGCACTGGTCAGCGGCTCGAGCTTGCGCGCGCTCGTCACGGGCCTCAATCGCCTCGGCGTAAAGCCGAGCGGCATCATTGCTATTCTACAGGCGATAAAATCGGCCGGGGCGCTGCAGGCGGACCTCATCGTCCAATAGCGTCAGGTCGGCGCAAGCCGTCGGCGGTTTACTCGTTGTCGATGAAACCGATCCCTGGATTGTCCCCTCGACTCCCTCTCAAGCGACGCGGCCTTGCCCTCGTTGCTGTTTGCCTGACTTGGGCGGCGACCACGTATGGCGAGGAGGCGCGGAATCGGCCTACGCCGTCCCCAGACAAGGCTGTCGCGGACGAGATTGCCCGATATTGCGGGAACCTTGCACCGACAGCCAGTGAGGCGCGCGCAGCGTACCAAGCCCACCAGCTCGCAGAACTTGATGAGCGAGTGCGGCAGGCGACGCAGGATCTGGAACACAGGGCGATCGAGGCGCGCGAGTGGGTCACCAAACGCGAGGCGATGATGAAGGCCGCAACTGACGATCTCGTCGCCGTTTACGCTAAGATGTCCGCAGAGCCCGCCGCCGCGCAGCTATCCGCGATGGAGGATTCCATAGCCGCGGCCGTGCTGGCGAAGCTGACCCCTCGCGCTGCGAGTGCAATCCTCAGCGAGATGGAAGCCGAGAAGGCCGCAAGGCTGGCGGCCATCATGGCGGGGGCGCCCGGAGCCGAAAAGTCATGACCTTACTGCGCCGCGCCGCGCGCCAGGGCTGTCTGTTCGTTTCGCTCTGCGCGCTGCCGGGTTGCGCGGGCAGGCCGATCGACTTCATGCAGCCGCCAACGCTTTCGCCCGTCGGGAGTGGCATTAACGGATCGTCGCATGACGGCGGCGTCGAACTACCAGCGCAGGCAATGTCGCTCGCGCCACCAGCCCCAATCAACCTGTATAGCGATCAGCGAATCGCCAAGGTCGGCGACATCGTGACCGTCAATATCGCCATCAATGACAAGGCGGTTTTCGGCAACGCGACCGATCGCTCCACAACGGCGAAAGGTTCGTTCAACTTCGATTGGATGTTCACGCCGCCCAGCAGTTCCTCGTCGGGCTCACAAGGTTCGCCGCTCACCTTAAAGAGCGACGTCAACTCGACTTCGTCGGCTTCGGGTCAGGGCGACATCAACCGCTCCGAGCAAATTCAGATGGCCGTGCCCGCTGTTGTGACGCAGGTGCTTCCGAACGGCAATCTCGTGATCAAGGGCTCGCAGGAAGTGCGGGTCAATTTCGAATTGCGCGAGCTCACGCTTGCGGGCGTCGTGCGGCCCTCGGACATCTCGCGCACAAACACGATCGCCTACGACCGAGTCGCCGAGGCGCGCATCTCATACGGCGGCCGTGGTAGACTTAGCGAAGTGCAGCAACCGGCATGGGGTCATCAAATCTACGACTTCGCCAAACCGTTCTGAGCGCGCGGCGGGATTCTCCAACATGGCGCAAACGAACGCGACGTCGATCGACAAACCGAAGAAGAAGTCGTTTGGCGGCATGGCCGTCGAAGGACTCTTTGTTACTTTGGTGGCCGGCGGCGCAGGATTCGCCCTTGCCGTATTGGCGCCGCAGCCCCCCTCTGAGAGCGCGACGGCATCGGGCTCCGCGACCAGGGGCGACGCCAGCGCCGCTTGCGGTTCGGGCGCAACCAATATCGTCGACATGCCGCCGATCGTGACAAACATTGGCACCCCCGCGGACACCTGGGTCCGATTGGAAGGCGCAATTGTGTTTGACGGCAAGACGCTCGCGCATCCCGAAATCGTCGCCGCTGAAATCGCCGCCGACGAGCTCGCCTATCTGCGTACGGTGTCTGTGACCCAGCTTCAGGGTCCGATCGGGCTTGAAAACATCCGGCAAGACCTGACGGATAGGGCGGTGACCCGCTCGGGCGGCAAAGTCACCGAATTGCTGCTCAAGACATTGGTGCTGCAATGAAACGTATGCCGCTCATCGTGCTGATCTATTTGGCGCTTGTCTCCAGCGCGACGCCGCAGACAATTGATCTTGGCGCACTGCTGCCCACGGGCGGCGGTTCGGCGACCGCCCACGTCGTCGAAATGGCTGGATTGCTCACGGTGCTCTCCGTTGCGCCGGGGCTGCTGATCATGACGACAAGCTTCACCCGGTTCATTGTCGCCCTCTCTTTCCTGCGCACAGGGCTCGGGCTTCAGAGCACGCCCGCCAACATCGTGATGACGTCGCTGGCGCTGTTCATGACCCTGTTCGTCATGGGCCCAACCTTCGACCGCGCGTGGCGCGAAGGAATGCAACCGTTGATGAACAACACGATTACACAAGAGAAAGCCTTCACGGCGATCGTTCAACCGTTTCGTGACTTCATGCTGGCGCAGGTGCGCGAAAAAGACATCGCGCTGTTTGAAAATCTGTCGAAGGGACAGTTC
>JAYTRP010000422.1:0-4293 GCA_043746145.1 Hyphomicrobiales bacterium
AATCAAGTAGCTGAACAGCGAACCCTGGTGCAGCCGACATGCGTTGGTAGAACGGGTTCGCGCCAAAGGTAAAGTGACCTCGTCGTCTTGGGTCTACGCCAAATCGAGAATGTATCTTGCGCGCTGCCTACTGTGTTGTTCAAACTCTCGACCTCGCCTCCCGTGATCTTCGCATTGCCGGGAGCTGGCTCGCTTATGTCCGAGATCCAAAACGTGCAGGCTCATCGACGCAGCCATTCGATGGCCTCTCCGGCAAGTGGACCGGTGAGGGATCGATTGCGTTGACGAACGGGACAGTCGAACGGCTGCGATGCGACGCCAGCTATACCGTTAGTGGGGGCGGCGACAACTTGGATCAAACTCTTCGCTGCGCGAGTGACAGCTACAAATTCGACTTGCGCGTCAGCCTCGCCGACAAGCGAGACGCGATTTTGGGAAACTGGAACCAGCAAAGCAACAACGTTCAGGGCGGAATTTCCGACCAGGACTCAAAAGGTCTGATTCAGTTGACCGTAACCGGCCAAACATTTTCGGCGTCAGTGACGGTCGCGACTCGCGAGTCTCAGCGATCGGTAAAATTCGTGCACAGAGCTGAGAGTTATCGCAAGTGACAATCACGCTCCGTCACACGCATTGATCTCGTGCCGGCCGCTTCGAAGGCGCCGCCGTTCTCGTACCCTGAACCACGCTTTCGATCGGATCGCTTCACTATGTGAGCTCCGCCCGTTTTGACCGCCACGAACGCGGATGCCGATATGGATACCGTCAAGTCCTCGCCCGCAGCGCGAACGGCCCAATATGACGGAATCGATGGGGCTGGCCTGGGGCCTTGGCTTCTCCGAGACAGGCGTCGCCGAACTCGTTCAAGGCCCGGCACTGCGCATGACCCTGGAGAATGAGAAAGCCTGGCTGTGGATGAATTGTGATCTCTCAGATCAACGCGCGAGCACGACCGTCGCTACGTTGCCGCATCTGCCGCCCGCCGCAGTGGCTATGCTGTGCTCGACCAGCGAAAGGCAGCAAATAGATTGCTTCGGGTAGGTGATCGCCGGCGTGCTGGCGGACTACGAACGTTGTAATCCGCCGGACAAAAAGCACGTCATGGGTTGGAACTTCGTGATGACGTCTCGTCTCTTTGTTTCGGTACGGCTTAGCCCAAGCCATGCGTGAACCAAGTGCGAATCGATTTACAACATGGCCGACGCCTGCAGAACGTCTTGGGCCTGTCCCATGCGCTGATCCAAGAAACGGCCTCAGCAATTTCGCTCGTACTGAATGAAATCGGCGTCAAGCTGAACGAAATGGAGGAATGGATGCTCGACCGAAAAGAGGTCAGGGCCGACGTGTTGGGGCAAGCGCGGCGTTGGCTGGTTCGCCTACGTCGTCAAGCCTTGCCGCTGCGAGCCGTGCTCATCCACACGTTGAGCGAGCGCCCGGACTGGTTCGACGATGACGCAATCGCCGACTGTCAGCGGGTTGCCGAACGGATTGACGGATTGGTGGACGACCTCGAGTCGCTTCAGGAACGCGCTCATCCTTTGCAGGACGAACGCAGGGTGCGCGAGGCGGAAAGAACCAACAAGAGGCTGACGGTGCTGTCGATCGTATCGGCGCTGTCGCTGCCGCCGACGTTCATAACCTGTGTGTTCGGCATGAACGTGAAGGGGCTGCCTTTTCAAGAAGCCCCGTACGCTTTCTTGATGACATGCGGGCTGATGGCCACGTCGATGGTTGGAATGCTGGTCGTGTTGAGACGCTTTCGACTGATCTAGCCGCTTCTACCCAAGGCGTAGCGTCGACCGTTAGCGTCTCAACCACCGTTTTCAACGGCTCCTCCCAAAAGCGTCGCGTGTGTGTCGAGCCTGACGCGATTTACGCCGCGCGGCGCGTGACTGGTGCGTGGATCTATGTGGCCCCCTCGAACCGCGCACCTGTCTACATCGCTTGCGACGCGACGGACCGAAAGCGCAGGATGGCGAGGATAAAGAACAGGCCTCCGATCCCCGCGACCGCCAAGAATTCCGGCCACACCGTCTCGAGGCCGGCGCCTCGATAGAGGATCGATTGTGCGAAGGAAACGAAATGCGTGGAGGGCGAGGCTTGCATCGCGGTCGCGAGCCAGGGCGGCATGCTTTCGAGCGGCGTATTGCTGCCGGACAGCATGTTCATCGGCAAGAATACCAGCATGAACAGCAACCCGAGCTGCGGCATAGACTGCGCCACGGCGCCCAGGAAGATGCCAATCGCTGTGGCAAAAAATAGGTAGATCATCACGCCAACCATAAACAGCGGGATCGACCCGGCGATCGGAATGCCGAGGATGATCTTGACCACGACGTAAAGGCAAATGGCGACCGCCACCGCGATCACCAGACCGTTCGCCCACACCTTGGACATCGCGATCTCGAACAGAGTCAACGGCATGACCAGGAGATGGTCCATGGTCCCATGCTCGCGCTCGCGCACAATTGCGGCTCCCGCCAGAATGATCGCCAGCATAGTGACGCTGTTGATGATGCCCATGACACTGCTGAACCAGGCAGTTGTGACGTTCGGGTTGAAGGAGATCAGTACGTCGAGATTCACCGCCGAGGGTTGAACACCTTCGGCATGCGAGAGGAAATCAGCGAGTTCCGTATCGATGATTTGCCGGGCGTAACCCGACCCAAGTCCCGCCTGCACCATCGCGGTGGCGTCCACGTCGATCTGAAGCCCGGGATGGCGGCCTGCGAGAACGTCGCGCTCGAAGTTCGGAGGAATATCAATGACGAAAGTGTACCTTCCTTTGTTCATCAAGGGAATGATGTCCCGCTCGGGGATGATCTGCGGCGGCTGGAAAAGCGGCGGCAGGAAAGCGTGGGCGATCCGGCGCGAAAGCTCGGAATGATCCTCGTCGACGATGGCGATCGATGCGTTGTTCAACTCCTGCGAATTGCTTCGCGCCTGCATGATCACGGCTAGGGAAAACGAATAAACAACCAGCCCCAAAAGCACGTAATCGCGCAGGAAGCTTCGCAGTTCCTTGACGCCGAGCCAATAAATGTTCGCAGCCTTGCGCATCGGCGAGACTCTTTCTAGCGTTCCTGCCTTCGCAGCAGACACATGTTGAGCACGGTCAGTATGGGCACGAAAACCGCCAGCGCCGCGAGATTCAAGCCAAGGTCGGACAAGCCTAATCCCTTGGTGAAGGTCCCGACGCTAATCGGCACGAAATAAGTCATGGGGAAGCCGCGACCCATGATCTGAGCCGCTCCGCCCAAAGAGGACACCGGAGTCATCATGCCCGCGAATTGCGTCGCCGGCAGCACTGTCAAAATGGCCGTGCCGAACAGCGCGGCGATTTGAGTGCTCGTGAAGGCGGAAATCAGCATGCCGTAGGCCGTCATTGCGGTAACGTACAGAAGCACTCCCAGCAGCAGCGCCGGAAAGCTACCCTTGAGCGGAACTTGGAAGACGAGCAGCGCCATCAGGAACATCAACGTGAAATTGGCCAACGCAACGCCGATATAGGGAAGTTGCTTGCCGAGCAGAAACTCGAGCCGCGTGACAGGTGTCACATAGAGGTTAGTGATTGACCCAAGCTCCTTTTCCCGAACGATGGCGAGCGCCATCAGGATGGCGGGAAACAACCCGAGCAGCAGCGACATGTTTGCTGGGACCATCGCATAGATGGAGTCAAAATCTTGATTGTATTTAAATCTGAGCTCGACGTCGGCAGGCGGGGACGCGGCGAGAGAAGTCGTTCTCACCGCTGGATCCGTCAGATACAGCGCATGCATGCCTTCGAGATAGCCGCGAATGGTTTCCGCCCTGAAAGGCATCGCGCCATCTACCCAGGCGTCGACCACGACGGGTCGTCCACGCATGATGTCGCGGCCAAAGCCGGGCGGGATTTCGACGGCCGCCTTGATCGCCCCGCTCTTGAGGCGATCTTCGAGCTGGCCATAATCGGCGAGTGGCGGCTTCTCGACGAAGTAGCTCGAGCCTCTGAGTTCTTCGAGATAGGCGCGGCTCTCCGGACTCTGATCGTGATCGAGTATGGCGTAAGAAAGGTTGTTGACGTCGGTTGAAACGCCGAAGCCAAACACGAGCATCAGCAGCGCCGTACCGAAAAGGCTGAACCCGAGCCGGATCGGGTCGCGCAGCAGTTCCAAGGCCTCGCGGATCGAGTAGGCGAGGAGGCGCCCCGGGCTGAATCCGCAAATTGGCATTGTTGCGAACCGCGGCTTCGCCGACGCAATTGACGAGGCGACAACGATCTCTTTTGGGCCCGCGCGCGCGCCCGTCGCCTCC
>JAYTRP010000423.1:0-4288 GCA_043746145.1 Hyphomicrobiales bacterium
CTGGTCATCGGCGTCTGCAAGGCAAACCCCGTGACGATCGAAAACATGCCGAGCGCGAGGGGGAGCGTGTACCACGTCTGGGAGATCGCCGAAAGGAAAGTCAAGCAGACGAGCACCGTCGCCACGAGCCTCACCACGAGCCTAAGATTGAAGAAGGTGGCGCTGGCGTCGATCGTTCGCCGACTGATGAAGAAGCCAACGAGCCTATCACTTAAAAGGATCAGAGCGCTGAGAAACACGGCTAGCAGAAGGTGGTTCGTGAGCAGTCCGTATGGTGCGGGTATGCCCAACACTGTCGGGCCCAAGGCGTAATCCGTCGCCAGGACGGACGCTGAGATGAGGACGCCGAGGCCGTACCAGTAGAAACTCGGTTGACGACGTCGGTGAAGCCCTCCATCGCTGTTGGCTTCGGCTTCGTTCTTGGCCCGATTGAGCGAGATCGGTTGTTCTGGCAGCGGCTTCGTACCGCCCTGGGCGTCGTTCATGCCATTTGGCCAATCGAGGGCATCGGCTCGTCCAGCTTGAACAGGCCAAAGCCAAGGGTTAGTGTCATTCGACAAAGAAGTGTTTGCAATAGGCCTACCCGCGTCGCGGTGTGGACACGACCGGAGTTGCGCCCTGTCCAGCCGGTCATATCCAGCGAGGACCCGCGACAGCTTTGACGCGCTTCGCGGCTGCCTCAGCAGCATCTCGTTCGACATAGCTTTCGAGGTGGCTCGTGTGCGTCACCACTCCGGAAATTGCCGTCACGCCAATACCGGCGGAGTTCACGCTCGGCTCGCAATTCAATTCGTCAATCACGGCTTGTTCCAGTCGCTGGTCGTCCGACAAGTCTTTCTCCACGGAGCGTGAACCACACTCGCCGTAGTAAACACGCAGGCGAATCGGCTTGGTTGCTCGCCGCGGCTCGCAGGCTATCGGTGCGACGAGTTTTGCTTCTGGACAGGCTCGGAAAATTCTCGTGTCCGAGCCGCAAACGAAAGATGCACCCAACCAAAACTCCGGACGCTGGTTGGACAACCCGATAAAGTCAACACATCGTTGTCAGGTCAGGTCTTTTTTGGATCGGGCGGATTGAAAGTGGCTTCGACGTCCGCCAAGGTTACGCGAGCGGTCGGATCGCCCGTCTGATTGAGGTTTTGCTCTTGGGTGCCGTCTCCCATCATACCGGGACGGTTAATGGGCGCCGGAGCTTCGTTTGCGGGCTTTACGATATTGTCTTTCATGGCAGTTTTCTCCCGTTTGGAACTGAACCCTATACGCCGACGCGCCATTCCGGGCAGGATCGGAAACTACTCACGCTCCTCAAGCGCATTTAGCGCGGTGGAAAACGCAAGCAAGCTAGAACAGCGCCCCGCGGGAGATCAGCGAACACTTGTCGAGCCGTGAGATTGACACTATGCGCCCTGCGGAGGGCCCCGTGTTGGTCTGCGCGCTGGACGGCGCCCTATATATTTAAGACTAAGCTTGCCGTTCTCCCTGTATAAAATGCTATTGTTAATAGTACAAATAGTGGCAATAATTTGTCGATGAACAATCGTCATGCGTAGACGCTTCAAAGTACGTGATTCGCCGCGTACGCGAAATATCAGTTCGGCTCAGAGCGAAGATTTCAGCATCGGGTCGCATTTCGCTGGACCGTCCTGCGAGCGTAAAGCAACGAAGCGGCCGTCCCCATAACATTGCGAATGTTCGTAATGTCGTTCAAAGGTTTGAGCCGCGAACGGAGCCCCATGTCGCTCGCCCGCCTCTACAAGGTTTGACCCTTCGCAGACTGCGAGATCAATCCTGAACAAGACCGATCGTCGTGCTGCGCCCTAGGCGCAACCAGCAAAAAGGCAGGCCGATGAATCAAGCAAATCGAGAGCAACCTCGCGTCGAACGCAACGCGCCCTCCGAGCCTGGGCAAATGAAGGCGTTCGGCGCCTGGACCGCCGCGCATGCGGGCGCCCTCGAGGCGCTCATCGAGGAGGCGCGAAGCCAGCCGGCAACGATCCTCGATCTCTCCAGCGTCGAGCGGCTCGATACGTTTGGGAGTTGGGCGATTACGCGCATCGTGCAGGGTGAAGGCGAGCAGGTCAGCATCGTCGGCGTGGCGGCGAAAAACCAGGGCTTGCTGGGGGAAATGCAGCGTCTGCAACACCTTGCCCCGACGCCGGCTCATCATCTCACGCCCGCCGACCGGCTGGCGAACTTCGGCCAAGCGGTCGAGGGCTTCGGCTCCGACCTACTCGACTTAGCCGCTATGTTCGGACGGCTCGCGTTGAGCTTCGCCCATGCTTGCCGCAAGCCGGCCGCGTTCCGATTCCGCTCGATCGTGCACCATCTCGATCGCGTCGGCGTCCAGGCTGTGCCGATCATCGCGATGATGACCTTTCTGATCGGCTGCATCATCGCGCAGCAGGGCTTCTACAATTTTCGCAGATTCGGCGCGGAAGACTATGTCGTCGATCTGGTCGCGGTGCTGACCCTGCGCGAAATCGGCGTGCTGCTAGTGACGATCATGGTCGCGGGTCGGTCGGGCAGCGCCTACACTGCCGAACTCGGGGCGATGAAGATGCGCGAGGAAATCGACGCACTCGCCACGATGGGTTTCGACGCCGCCGAATTCCTGATTCTGCCCCGGGTGCTCGCCCTGATCATCGCCGCGCCAATGCTAGCTTTCATCGGCGATATCGCGGCGCTCTGCGGCGGGGCTGTCGTGGCTTGGGCTTACGGCGACATGAGTCCGACGATATATCTAGCGCGGCTTTCGGAGGTGATCACCGTTCAGCATTTCGTTGTCGGCATGATCAAGGCGCCGTTCATGGCGCTTTTGGTTGGGTTGGTCGCCAGTTCCGAAGGTCTGAAGGTGCAGGGCAGCGCAGAATCTTTGGGGCTACGCACGACGTCCTCCGTCGTCCAGTCGATATTTCTCGTTATTGTGCTCGACGGCGTATTTGCAATTTTTTTCGCCGCGATCGGTCTTTAGCGATGGAAGAGCCCGCGATCCGCATTGAAAACCTCACTGTCGGTTTTGGCGCAAAAAACGTGATTGATGGTCTGAACCTCGAGGTCCGCCGGGGCGAGATCATGGGTCTGGTCGGCGCGTCGGGCGGCGGCAAAACGGTGCTGCTGCGCGCGTTGCTGGGTCTAATCGCGAAAAAATCCGGACGTATCGAGGTGCTCGGCCGCCTGCTCGAGGCCCGGTCAGAGGACGAACGCCGGCAGATCGGGCGCCGTTGCGGCACGCTGTTCCAACAGGGCGCATTGTTCTCGTCGCTCAATGTGCGCGAAAATCTCATGTTGCCGATGCAGGAGCAACTGACGGGCTCCGCGGCCTTCCTCAGTGAGATCGCGATCGCCAAGCTCGAACTGGTTGGGCTCGATCCCGCCGACGCCGAGAAGATGCCCTCGGAACTCTCCGGCGGCATGACCAAACGGGTCGCGCTCGCGCGCGCGCTGGCGCTCGATCCCGAGATCGTCTTTCTCGACGAGCCGACCTCCGGACTCGATCCAATCGCGGCGGGCGACTTCGACGCGCTGATCGCTGCATTACGCCGGACCATGGGCCTTACAGTCTTCATGGTTACGCACGATATCGACAGTCTAAACACGGTCTGCGACCGCATCTCCGCGCTCTCCGGCGGAAAGATCGTCGAGACCGGGCCAATGAGCGCAATGCTCTCCTCCGCCAATCCGTGGGTCCAAACCTATTTTCACGGCAAGCGCGGCCGGGGCCCTTCCGTAGCCCTGAACGCGCCGAGGTAGCCCATGGAAACCCGAGTTCGCTTCCTCGTCGTCGGCGCCTTCTCGCTAGCCGTGATCTTCGCCGGATTTCTGTTCGTGTTCTGGATCGAGACGTCCGGCGGATTATCGAAGCGCCATTCGCTTAAGATTGAGTTCGAACGATCGGCTGGAGGTCTGAGGCCCGGAGCCGCTGTATTGTTCAACGGAGTGCGCGTGGGCGAGGTTCTGAGCGTCGCCTTCGACGTTTCACGGCCCGATATCGTCGATGCGATCGTCTCTGTGGATCTGACCGCGCCGCTGCGCGCGGACACGCGCGTGACGGTTGAAAGCGAAGGGCTGCTGGGGACTACCGCGGTGGCGCTTTACGGCATGAGCGCGGACTCGCCGTTGCTCGGCTCTGACCCGACGACGCCCCTGCTGCGTTCGGCGGCATCCGGCGCTTCAGTGATCGAGGAAGCGCGACAGACGCTAGCCAAGATCGGCGCCCTGATCGGCGACAATGCCGATGGAGTGAAGGATGTCGTCAAAAACATCGACACGTTCTCGGCCGCACTGGCGC
>JAYTRP010000424.1:0-4264 GCA_043746145.1 Hyphomicrobiales bacterium
ATCTTATCGTCGAAAACAACAATTGTATGCGGGTTAAGCTTTTGTACTTTGACATTTATAGGAACCGGTTGGCTTGTCGTCGCCGCGAACTGATTGACGTTGACTGTGTATTCTCCCGCCACCACTCCACGAATGGTTACGATTTCTTCCCGGATGGGGGAGGAGATTTTCTTGCCGTTGACGACAATAAAATCATTGGCGCCGCCCCTGTCGTCGCGTTCCAGCACCATAAACCCCGCTTCGCGGTGGCGATACCAAGCGATGTTGCCCAGCGGATCCTGAACATACACATCCATGTCATCGGGGTGATTGTCGGGCCAGTCCATGGTGATGATAAATTCCGCCTTGGCGTCAATCTTACCGTCCTTGTCTTCCGGCGATACGGCCATCAGTGCAAGAAAAAATAAGAACGCCACCACTTGCAACGCTTTGAACAACATTACGCTCATCGGATCGAAGGATTCTTCCTTTGAATATAGGCCAAACTCATCAATCATATTGGCGCTCTAGCGCCGGCACGACACGTGTTTCCGTCAGTCTGACAACACGCGAAAATAACCCCGCTGTCGCGCTTTCCAGCATATAATATTGCAACTTGAGCAGGATGGAGCCTACCAGACCAGCTAGCGTCGTATACATGGCGACCGCCATGCCGTCGCTCATCACGCCCATCGAGGATTTGAGAACCGATTTGTCGGACACGTCCAGCCCAGCGATCGGCGCGAGCATGATGATGAAGCCAACAATCGTACCGAGCAAGCCAAGTTTCATCAGCGAGTCGGCGGCGAAATTGCCGAAACCGTTTGATCCACGCATGCGCTCGGCGAGCCCACGCAGCAGGAGCGTTTGGTCTAGCCGCCGCGCGCCCTGCGTGCGCGCCTTCTCGGCCAGGTCGCGAATATGATCGCCTGTCAGACCCCGAGGCAACCCTTCCCCGGAAAAAATGGCTTCGGCATTATCGAGCGCAGCTGCTGCGTGCCGCTCGCGCTCGCCCTCGCGTGCAATAGCCAGAGTTCGCGCCAAGCAATGCATGGAACCGCCGACATACAGTACGCAGATGATCGAAGATATGTATGTGCGATCAGCTCGCACCATCAACGCAATCAGGCCATATCGCCATAACAGAAATCCGGCAAAGACTGTTAGACCTGTAAAGACCAGCCAGCGCAACAGCGGCGCCCAGTCTGGCGAAACGTGCGATGTCGTTGGGCTGTTGAGAGCTGTGACGCTCATTTAAGGGCTTCCTCCTGCTTTTGGGCTACCTAGCCATGCGGCGCCGATGCCCGCAAGCGTTAGGGCGCCATAAATTGGCCGAAGGCGCGTGGTCCCGCGCCCACTTTCAGCTTGCCGACGGTCGCAAGCGTCGTCGTGTCGATGCTCACGAACACATCGTCCATCCAGCAGGCGACAAGCGCATGCTTCTGGTCGGGTGAGATGAGTACACCCTCAGGGTAATCGCCAACTTTCAGCGTGGCTAGCGACTCATAGGTGCGGCCATCCAGCACTGAGACGCTGTCGTCATGCTGGTTTGTCACGAATGCACGGGCACCGTCTTTGGTGACCGCCACGCCGTAAGGAAATTCACCCACCTTAATGCGCCGAATTTCCTTCATCGCCGTGGGGTCGACGATAGAAACGTCATTGGACTGAACGTTAGCCACCCAAAGTCGCGGGCCATTTTCGTCGTAGGTCACGCCAAATGGCGCCCTGCCGACCGGGATGGCGCCGACCAAACGCAAATTGACGAGATCAATGACCGAAACAGTGTCGCTCTCGCGATTGGCGACGAACAAGACCTGATTGTCAGCGCTCGTTGTCATACCTGAAGGCGAGCGTCCAACTTTCAGCACGCGCAATTCGTCCAGCGTCGCCACGTCAAAGATATGAACGTCTTCGTTGTACCAGTCGGCGACAAACAGAAGTTTGCCCGACCGATCAGTGGCGATTCCAAGCGGACCCTGGCCAACCTTCACTTCGCCAACCACGCGATGGCCCCCTTCCGCCCCTCGCGCAAGCACGGACACGCTTGCGCTTTCAGGATTGCTGACGAAAATACGTTGGCCGCCCGTAGCCACCGCAACGCCCGCTGGCTTATGACCAACTTTTACCTGCTCAACGATTTTCCAAGCGTCAATATCAACGACGGCGACACTGTCGGCACCTTGTTCTGTGATATAGGCATAGGCTTGAGCATGCGCTGCGACATTTGTCGCGAGCAAGGCGAGCGCAGCAAGCGCGGACCTCACTTGGATTCCGCAATCTTTTTCACATTTTCCAGGCCAGGGCGGAACACACCCTTCACGGCAGCATTCGCGGCATCGTCGTTAAGCTCCGGCGCAGGATCGTTGCGCTGATCGCCCCGATAGAAAGCAGCCTTCCATTCCAACGTCGAACCGCCGTGTCCGTTATCTTTCACAGCCATCCAGGACGTGTAGTTTCCAACAGGCAGCACCTTAACGTCAACGTCTGTTATCTCATAATGATAGGTGTGGCCGACGTCGTCATAGCTCAATAGCTTCTCAAGAATTTTGGGATCGCCCGGCGCCTTCAGGATCAATGTGCGAACCGATTCAACTTCGTTGCCCTTGTCGGCGTTGCTCGAGGCGACAGCAGGGTGCCATTTGGCGATCGAGTCGAAATCCCTAACAATAGCCCAGACCTTATCGACAGGACGGTCTATGTCGACCGTCTCCACGATTTTTTGACGTGTGGGTCCATGCGCCTCGGCGGCAAAGACGCAAAATGCAACGACGGCTGCGGCGCCCCAAGCAGTTTTCATGAATTAAATCCTTCTTTTTAAGCCGTAGCTAGGTGGTGACGGTGAAGATTTCGCCCAATCCAAGCGCGGCGAGATCGCCAGTGAAGCGACGCAAAGGCGCGCGGAACGCGGCGCCCAAGCGGGCGCTGATTGTCTCGACATGGGCCGCCAGAAGCCGCGCGGCTACAAGACTAAACACCCCGCAATCGCCAAACGTCGACCCTAGCTCATCAGCCCCTTCAGCTAGAAGGATCGTGCCACGATTCATAAGGTAGCCGGGCAATGACCCAGCCTTTCCGCCAATAGCGAGCGTACCGGCGATCATGCGGCTGCCCGCATAGTCGCCCGCAGGGCCTTCGATCAAAATAAAGCCGCGCCGGCACCTGTCGCCCGCACGCGCGCCAACGCCGCCCAGCACATGTATAATACCCCCGTTCATGCCTTCCACTTCCCCCGCGCGCGGCCCCCCGAGTCGTTCGCCCGCGTCGCCGACGACTTCCAACAATCCCCCACGCATTCCCGATCCGGCGAACGGACCCGTGGAACCTTCAATTCGAACCACGCCTCCCGACATGGATCGGCCGACTTCCGCCCCGGCGTCGCCTAAGACCCGAATGGACCCATCGACCATCCCGGCGCCTATAGAATCTAGGCGCTCAGAACCGCCCTCGAAGACAATGTCGCTGGGATCGCCAGGATGTACGTCAAACAACTCGCCCACCACCAGCGATTTGCGCGTTGTCTGGATCGGCAGGGCTTCGATTTCGGCGTGAGTCAGGCCCTTGAGCGCGTCAAGCCTAAGATTTGATAAGTCGACCCGTTGAGGCGGGGCCTCGCGCAAACGGAAAGTCAGTCGGCTCACGGCAGAAGCTCCTGGAGCCGATAATGGTGTTTGCCCAACTTTCCACCATAGTTGCCGGCGCCGACGCGAATCGCCCCACTCTCCGGTCCCAGGTCTATGAGCGCCTTAAGCCCCGCCCGCATCGCGGCGGCCACCGCCTCGCTGGTAAGGCCGTCGATAACAATCTCCAGCACAGAGGCAATTTCCGGTCCCAGCGCACTGTCCACCGCACCTTTCAGGGTCGGACAGTAGAAATGATTGGTCGATGCAATAGCCCCTTTGTATTTTGAGCCGATTTTGGATCCCGAGCGCACGATCCCACCCGGAAAGGGCATTATGGCGTCGGCCACCGCACGCATCGCCTCGACGGCACGTTCCGTCGCCAACAACGTCTTGGCGGGCGTAACGCCCATAATCAGGAGATTGCCGCCGCCGACCGCTCGTTTGGTCATGAAGGCCATTGACTCACAAACAAACTCGCCGTCCATAACCGGCAAGCGCCAAAATCGCCGGTCGCCGATCTTTTTGGCGATTTGCCACCCGTCGGCAAAATAGCGGATCGCCGCACCTAGCTTCAATTTTTCCTCGCCCACGTCGAGTCCGGCATAGCAAGCCGAGCCGGGACTCGTAAGAACGCACTGGCCGACGCGGTTCTGAAGTTGCCT
>JAYTRP010000425.1:0-12862 GCA_043746145.1 Hyphomicrobiales bacterium
AGCGCATCGATGTTTCTTGCGCCATGATTTTCGTCGCTATGGGCGGGGTTCTCTTACGCAGAAACGCGCATCCGTGAATTTCAAAACGGACTCTAAGGCTGGACGGAGAGGCGGATCGCGTCGACATCGCCGCGATTTTCCAGGACATCGGCGTCCTCCCGAAGCCGAAGAGCGCAAGGCGTCGCGCGGGGTGAGAGTTCATCAGTCCGGGCGCTTGTCGCGTCTATTGTCGGGATTTCGACGGAAGGAAATGCTCATAGATTTAGCAGTAAATGTCTACAATATAAACATTTGATTGTTAACAATATGTGTGATGGTTTGCTGCAGATGAGTAATCCCCACTCTGCCGGGAGCCTCCGCCGTTCATGCGCTCTTTCCCCAATTCGCTGGCGTCAGAGATCGAGTCTTCGCCTGGGTTTCTCGGTCGGGGGGCGGCGCTCGATTTGGCGGCAGTTTCGCATCGCTTCGGCGACTCGCTCGCCGTCGATGACGTGTCGCTGTCGGTCGAGCCGGGCGAGTTCGTCGTCTTCCTCGGGCCATCCGGCTGCGGCAAGACCACTCTCTTACGGATCATCGCGGGTTTCGTGCAGCCCAGCCCGGGCGAGGTGCGGATCGCGGGAAGCTCGGTTGCCGCATTGGGGCCGGACGAACGCGGCGTTGGCATCGTCTTCCAGAATTACGCGCTCTTTCCGCACATGACGGTCGCGCGCAATGTCGGCTACGGACTGCGCGCGCGAGGCGCGCCGCGAGCCGCATGCGCGACCCGCGTGGCGGACATGTTTGGCTTCGTGCGCCTGTCTGCTCTTGCCGACCGCTATCCCAAATAGCTCTCCGGTGGCCAGCAGCAACGGGTGGCGTTGGCGCGCGCTCTCGCTGTCGATCCATCGATATTGCTGCTCGACGAACCGTTCGGCGCACTCGACAAGAACCTACGTCTCGGCATGCAGATCGAACTCAAGCGCATCCAGCGCGCGGCCGGTTTGACCGCAATCATGGTCACCCATGACCAGGAGGAGGCGCTGAGCCTTGCGGATCGCGTCGCCGTCTTCAAGGATGGGCGGCTGGAGTAATTTGCAACTCCGCAGGAGATCTACGACCGGCCGGCGACACGTTTCGTCAGCGGTTTCGTCGGCCACACCAACCTGGCGCCGGACGATCTGCTGGGCGGCAGCGCCAATGGCGCCGTTATCGAGCTTCGCAGCGGAGCGCGGCTGGTGCTGCCGCACGCCAAACCGTGCGGACGACCGGGCCCGGTCCTGGTGGCGATCCGTCCCGAAAATCTGCGGCTCTCGGCCGATGCCGGCGTGGCAAACAGTTTCTCCGGAACGGTGCAAGCCGTCATGCCGCTCGGCGCCACCATCGCCTACGACGTCGCGGTAGCCGGCGGAACGCCCCTGAAGGTGCTGCAGATGCGCGGAGCCGGCCTAACGGGTCGGTTCATTTGCATCTCTCCGACCCTACCCTTTGCCCCGTCTTTCTCGACTGACGTGTTCTTTCAGGAGCAACGCATGACCGACCGCCATCCTCTTTCCCGTCGCAC
The DNA here is from genome assembly GCA_043746145.1 of Hyphomicrobiales bacterium. GTDB lineage: Bacteria > Pseudomonadota > Alphaproteobacteria > Rhizobiales > Beijerinckiaceae > Roseiarcus. The sequence continues at coordinate 1,541 of JAYTRP010000425.1, forward strand.
TTTCATTGGCTCGGGCGTCGCTGCCGCAGCGCTTAGCTCCAGCTTCGTTGCAGGCTTCTCCACAACCGCTCATGCGGCCGGCAGCCTGAACGCCACCACCTATCCCGGAACCTGGGAAACCGCACAGCGCAAGCTACTACTGCCGGCATTCACCCAGGCGACCGGCGCTAGCGTCGCCCTGCAACCCGTTCCGGCGCTCGAGGCTGTAGCGAAAGTTGCGGCTTCCAAGGCTAACCCGCCCTTCGACGTGGTGCTGATGGATGAGGGACCGTACCTGTCGGCGTTGAATCTCGGCATCTTTGCGCCGTTGCCACGAGACAAGCTGAAGAACCTCGCCGAGTTGCCAGACAACTTCATCGACCCGAACGGCTTTGGAGCATTCGTTTCCGCCCAGGTGATGGGAATCGTCTACAATCCTACGACAATTAAGACGCCGCCGACCTCCTGGTCCGACCTGTGGAAGCCAGAATATAAGGGACGGGTCGGCATCACCGGGCTCGGCAGCAGCCTCGGCTCTGCCTGGATGGTCGCCATCGCCAAGCTCAACGGCGGCAGCGAAAGCAACATGGAACCCGCCTTCGAGGCGGTGAAGCGGCTGCTGCCCAGCGTCGGCGCGGTCGCCCCCAATCCGGGTGCGCTCGCGACCTTGTTCCAGCAAGGGCAGATCGACATCAGCTATAACTTTGTGAACGGCATCCTGCCGCTTATGCAGCGCGGCGTCGACGTCGCGATCGCCAAGCCGGAGTCGGGATGGATGATCGTGCGCAACTCCCTGCATGTCATTCAGAACAGCCAGAACCTCGATCTCCGCTATGCCTATGTCGATACCGCATTGTCGGCCGCGGTGCAGAAGCAGATGGCCGCCGCCCCCAACTTCCTGGCGCCGACCAACCGCAACGTCGCCTTCGGCGTCGAGATGCAGAAGGAGGCCATGAATAACGCTGAACTCGCCAAGTTGCCGCTGGTGGACTGGAAGACGCTCATCCTGCTGATCGTACTGCCGCTCTTGACCAGCGCCGTCGTGCGGACTTTTGCCTAGGTGGTGATCCTCGGTCGCCAGGGCCTGGTCAACCAAGCCCTGGCCTCGCTTGGTGTGACCGGCGCGCCGGTGGCTCTGCTTTATACCGAGCCGATGCTGGTGCTGGCCTTGGCGCAGATAGAATTGCCGATCATGGCCCTGCCGATAATCTCAGCACTGGCCGCCATCGACCCGCGCCTCCAGGAGGCGTCGCTTGACCTTGGAGCCGGCCGATGGGCAACCCTGTTCCAGTGGTGCTGCTGCTCAGTTTTCCCGGCGTCCTTGCCGGTCTCCTGCTTGTGTTCGCGGCGGCGTGCAGCGCTCTGGTGACGCAATCCATCGTCGGCGGTGGCCGTCTGCTATTCATGCCGCTCTACATCTACCAGCAGGGTATGCAGGCGCAGAACTGGCCATTTGCCGCCGCTATTTCTTTAATGCTGCTCGTTTCGGTGCTCACGGTTGTGGCGATCTTGAACAGGCTCGGCCAGTTCGCGACCCGGCGCCTGCATGTCTGAGCAATCTGCCGCCACGCTGCGCCATACGCTCGACCGGTGGAGCTATGCCGTCGTGCTGGCCGGTCTCGGCGGCAGTGCGATGGTCCTGCTCGCGGCGCCGACGCTGATCGTGCTGATCACTTCCTTCACGTCGGCGGAGACGTTGCGATTTCCACCGCCGGGTTTCTCCTTGCGATGGTATCGGGCGCTGCTTTTTGACTCGCCGGAGATCGTCGACGCGGCGCTAATTAGCCTCAAAGTTGCTGCCGCGGCCACGCTTGCCGGCACTGCGCTGGCGACCGCCGCGGCGCTGGCGATTGCCTCCAGCAAGGCCCGCTGGGCGCGCGTCGCCGACACAATGCTGATGTCGCCGATGCTGCTGCCTGCTTTGGCGCTCGGCCTTGGTCTTTTGCTTGCCTTCAATCTGATAGGTATCGGCCTGTCTATCGCGACGCTGATTATCGGGCACACGGTAATCACGTTCCCATTCGTGCTACGCACCACGCTGGCGAGCCTCGCGCAGATCGACGGTGTGTTCGAGGAATGTTCACGCAGCCTTGGCGCCGGGGTCTGGTTTACCTTTGCCAACGTTACCTTTCCGCTGGCGCGTGGCGGCATCGCGGCAGGAGCTTTCATCGGCTTCATGGCGTCCTTCGACAATGTGGCCATTTCGCTCTTCCTCGCCGACGCCCGGTCGGAAGTCCTGCCGATCCGCCTTTGGGACCCGATCGAGAATCTGCTGGACGTTCGTGCCGCCGCCGCCTCGGGCATACTGATCGCCGTCACGATTTTTCTGATGATCGTGATGGAGCGGGTGACCGGGTTGTCTCGCTACATCCGGTAATCTGTCCAACTTGAAGAGTGGCCTGTCCTCAGGCGTCAGCCAGCTCTTGAACCGCGGACACAGCAGACCCAAGGTCTCGCTCTCATCTACGACCCGGGTTCCATCGACGAATCTGTCGCTCTATCAACCAAGTGGCGCCACTGTAAGGCGGCGTGGTCGTCAAGCGCGATTTCCCGATCCCAACGGAATCTGGTGGAAGTCTCAATTGATTGATGACGTTCCGCCGACCTAACGCGGGAGCAGTCGCGCCGCCTCGCTGAGCGCGCGCCAAACGCTGATGTCCCATTTCCAGTTCGCGGCGGGTGAGGGCGAGGCAAGCAGCCAGATCCGAGTCTCGCCGATGCTCTCCGGCTGCTCTCCCAGCGATGCCGTCGGACGGCGCAGAAAGCGCCGGCCGGCGTTGAGGCTGGTGAAGGCGAGAATGCCGGGGCGAACCGCCGCGATCTTCTGCGCCATCTCATCACAAGCCATGCGGCCGAGCGCGCCGGCGGGCAATTGCCAGTCCATGCCGCTGACGCTTTTGGCTATGTCGGTCAGCCCTAAGCCGAAGCTTGGCAGCAGCGGATATTCCGGTGGCGCAATCAGCCGCGGGGTGAGACCCGCCTCGTAGAGCGCGCGCCAAAACTTGTTCTGCGGATGCGCGTAGTAGCAACCTGTCGCGGCCGAAACCGTCCCCGCCGCTGTGCCGCAGAAAACGACGCGCAGGCCTGGCGCCAGCACGTCGGGCAACTTGTGTTGGGCGGGCGTCACGCCAGCAGACCCGCCTCGCCGAGATATCCCAGCGTGGCCTCGACGTCGATTGTCAGATGGCCGGGCCCCTCGGGCGATTTCAGGCATGTCGAGACATAGTGGCTATCGTTGCCGACGATCGCATCGATCAGCAGGCAATTCACGTTCGGAAACTTTTCCGACAGAATATGGGTCGCGATCGCCTCGCCGTTCAGCGTCATCAGCGTGGAATGAAAAGCGCTGCCGACGCAGCCGACGAAATCGCGATGTGTATTAAACAGGATGATCTGCTCCGCGAGATTCATCTCCTGCGGATGAACGATGCGAAATCCCCGCGCCGCTAGCGCTTCGTCGAGCGCGGCTTCGTTGGTGATGAACCGATTGCCTTTCGCGAGACGAGAGCGCGAGAGATAGACCGGTCGAGGATCGTGCCGAACGTCGACGTCTTTGAGGAAAGTCCTCGCCACGTCGTGCAAGGCGTCGCGATGCGCCGCGAACGCAAAAGCACGGTTGGCGAAGCTCGGCTGCGGTACAAAACATTTCTCGATCCGTGTCGGGCCGAACGCCTTTACCAAAGTAAGCGGCGCGCTCGAGAACGACGTGAGAAACGCCGCCGTTGTGGCATTGGTCTTGTTGCCTCGGCTGAAGGCGCCAAAGAAGCCTGGAATTGTCGCGAGTTCGGGATGGGCGTAGCGCGCCCACATGCGGCTCAACGACTCGGTGAGAAAATGGCCCCAATGGTTGAAATAAACGGAGAGATAGAGCAGCGGCCCGTCAATGCGCTGGCAGTCGCGCGGCGGCTCTATCGTCTCCCGCGCTGCGATGAATTCTTTGAGGTCGACGCCGCGCCGCGCTCCGCTTGCGTCGATCCGCCGACCATCGCGATCGTAAAGCGCCATCGTGTCGCCGCCGGGGATCATGTAAACGTCGTTATATTCCAGCACCTGCGCGGGCGCGGCTTCATGCGCCTCCAGGCCGGCGACCGCGAGCGCGAGCAGCGCAGGAACAATAGGGCGCTCAGGGTAGTGGAATGCGATGCGGCGGCCCGCTTCTCCGAATAGGCCGGGAACCGCGTAGGATTTTAGCGCCATGCGAAACGCCGCGGACCGCGTTCAGATCGTTTGATTATAGGCCCCAACCTCCGGGTTTTTGCGCAACACGCCGTCGACCGCCGCGAACATTTCGCGCATTCTCGCCTCCGAGACCGGGCTTTCAACCACGACCACGAGTTCCGGCTTGTTTGAGGAAGCGCGCACGAGTCCCCAGGTTCCGTCCTCGACCGTCACGCGCACGCCGTTCACGGTGACGACGCTCACGATCTTCTGGCCGGTCAGCGGCTCGCCCTTGTCGCGCATGGCCTGGAAGCGGGCGACGACACGCTCGGCAACCTGATATTTGATTTCGTCGGCGCAATGGGGCGACATCGTTGGCGAGCCCCAGGTCTTGGGCAGGTCGCGGTAGAGATCGGCCATCGTTTTTTCGGGGTTGCGGTCGAGCATGTCGAGCACCGCTATCGCAGTGACGAAGCCGTCGTCATAGCCGCGCCCAACGGGCGCATTAAAAAAGAAATGGCCGGATTTTTCGAAGCCCGCCAGCGCCTTCAGGTCACGCACGCGGCGCTTGATGTGGGAATGGCCGGTTTTCCAGTAATCGGTCTTGGCGCCTTGCGCGAGTAACACGGGATCGGTCGCGAACAGGCCGGTCGACTTCACGTCGACCACGAATTGAGCGTTTGGATGCAATTTCGAGAGATCGCGCGCGAGCATGACCCCGATTTTGTCGGCAAAGATCTCGTTGCCCTCGTTGTCGACGATGCCGCAACGGTCCCCGTCGCCGTCGAAGCCGAGCGCGACGTCGGCGCCGTGTGACTTCAGCGCGTCCGCCATCGCGTGCAGCATGTGCAGGTCTTCAGGGTTTGGATTGTAGCGGGGGAAATTGAAATCGAGATCGCAGTCCAGCGGCACGACCTCGACGCCTAACTTCAACAGCAGCTCTGGCGCGAAGGCCCCCGCGGTGCCGTTGCCGCAGGCGGCGATAACCCTAAGCTTGCGCTTGATTTGCGGCCGGTCAGTCAACGACGCGATGTAGCGGGCCGGAAAATTCTCGACGAAGCGATAGCCGCCGCCATCGCCATATTTCATCTCGCCGTTGATGACGATGTCGCGAAGTCGACCCATTTCCTCAGGGCCGAAGGTTACCGGGCGCGCCGCGCCCATCTTCACGCCGGTCCAGCCGTTGTCATTGTGCGAGGCCGTCACCATCGCCACGGCGGGCACGTCGAGCGCGAACTGAGCGTAATAGGCCATTGGCGTAATAGCGAGGCCGATGTCGTGCACTTTCACCCCGGCCGCCGTAAGGCCGGCGATCAGAGCGTATTTGATCGAAGCGGAATAGGAGCGAAAGTCGTGGCCGACCACGATCTCCTTGGCGACGCCCAATTCGTCGAGCAGCGTTCCGAGCCCCAGGCCCAGCGCCTGCACGCCCATGAGGTTGATCTCTTTGCCAAACAACCATCGCGCGTCATATTCGCGAAAGCCGGTCGGCTTGACCTGCGGGCTGGATTCGTAGGCGTAGCTGTTGGGCGTGAGTTCGGGTTGCGGCAGGGGAAACAAGGCGCGGCCTTTCCGGGGAGGGCGTTCTTCCCTTCCTATAGCCGCACGCGGTCCGCGGTAAAACCACCGCCGAGCGCTACTGACGCAGAATCAGCATGCCATTGCGTTGTTCGACGCTCGCAAGCCGCTTGAGAAAGCTCGCTCCGAGCAGGTTCACCTCGCCGGCGCTGCGGTCGACGATCAGCGCTTCGACATTGTTCATGTAGATCGAGCCGAGATCGACGGTTTTCAGTGTCACAGGCGAGGCGACCGAGTCGCCGTTGGCGGTATGCATGCGCCATTTCGGCTTGGCTGGGTCGGGCGTCAGACCTAGTCGATCGGCGAGATTGGCTGAGATCGTCACGACAGTCGCGCCAGTGTCGACCAACATGTGGACGGTTTCGCCGTCGATCAGCGCGTCGACCCAGTACTGAGAGCCGCGATCGGGCGGAATCGTTTTTTCCCTGTAGCCGTCTATCGGCCCCGTGGGCGCGGCTTCCGCCAATTCGACAGTGACGGGAGCAGGAGCATGCGTGGCGATTACCGCAGCGGGAGGCTCGGCGACCTGCGTCAATTTGGGCGCTACGAACGGCACAAGTAGCGCGATAGCCAGTGCCGACCCTGCGAACAGTATCGCGTTCTTAAACATGCCAGTCGCCCCGCACGGCGCCGCGACCTGCGCTGTTTCGAGGAGTATGACGCCAGCCGAAGAATTTTACGTAAATCTGCTTGCTTAAATCGCGGTTTATGTGAGCGCGTTTACGAAAACGCGCATGCCCATCGTGCCGCTTTTGCTGCAAATAAAGCCTTGTCCCAGCAAATGACTACGAGGAGAGCGAAAGCGCTGGCTGCATTTTTAGGCGCGGTTGGACGACACCGCTATTACAGGTTTGGCGCTTCAAGCTCAGCGAGGAAGGCGTAGCGACGGTAGAGCGGCGTGAACCGAAGGGCGAAACCCCGCGTCGTTGCGAAGGCCCGCAACTCTCGCTCGAGTTCGCGCCGGGGATGCACGCCAAACAAGGCGAGCCAGTGGGCAAGCCCGGCGCGGAACACGGCGGGGAAGGCGGCCTGATCACCGAAATCGACAATAAAAAGCCTACCGCCAGGCGCGAGTCGCGCCGCTACCTCGGTGACAGCGCCCTGCCATGCCGGGATCATCGAGAGGGCGTAGGAAATAAAAATCCGCTCGAATTTTTCGACGCCGAACAATGCGCCCGGGTCGAACGCCGTGGCGTCGCCCTGCACGACCTGAATGCGCGAGGCGAGCCCCGCCTTGGCGATTTCGACTCGCGCGGTCGCCAGCATTTCTTCGGAAATGTCGAGGCCGAAAAAGCGCGAGTTTCGGTGACGCCGGGCGGCGATCACGAGATTGCGTCCTGTGCCGCACGCGATCTCAAGCGTGGCGCTAGCCTCGGGCGGCGCGAGCCGAGCGATTAAGTCATCGCGGCCGAGCAGGTAAAATTTGCGAGTAAAATTGTAGACATGGCGCTGGCGTCGATACATCCGATCCATGCGGCTGGCGGCGTCGAGGCTAGTGGCGGAAGTCAACGACGCATCCAGAGATGAAAAGCGCCATAGATTGAGGAGCGGTCGCGTGCTCCCAAATCGCGCGAACGCTCCTCCTCGTAGTGGAAGTCCCTAAGAATGTCGTCCGGCACGCGGCCCGGCAGCAGAGGTTCGTCGGCGGCGGTGCGAAACACAATGCGCGCCCCTGGCCGCGCGGTACGGCGGATCTCCGTCCACAGCGCCGCGAGCGTCGCGTCGTTCATCCAGTCTTGCGCGTCCAGCAAGACATAGGCGTCGAGACTAGCGTCAGCCTCCAAGGCAAGAATGTCGGTCAGCGACCCATGATGCATTCGCACGCGGTCGACGCGCTCACGCAGCGCATCGAAATTCGCCATTTGGAGATAAGGCGGCAGGCTCGGCTCGTCCATTCGCGAGTACCGGCGGCCGAAAGCCTGCCAAGCAAAGTAATTGTCGCCGACAGGGAAGTCGCAGGCGAGCCGCTCGACGCGCCGCTTCAACACTGCGGCTACGCCTTCTGCGCCGTCGCCGGCCAGCGCTCGGTATTGAGAGGGAGGAATGCCGAGTCCGTAGAGCGCTGACGGCCGACGCGCCAGCCAGCGCACGAACCGCTTTTCAAACAAGGGTGCGATTTCGCGCTCGAACGCGGCGCGCTGCTCGTCAAGCGTGTGCGCATCGAGTACGGCGTCGAGGTTCTTGCCATAGAGCTTTGCGACCATGTGGCCGGCGCCGATAAAACGACCAAGCAGTCCCTGTCGGTAGAAATTGGTAGCAAAAGCAGCGATTCGTCGCTTCCCATCGAGGCCCCGTCCATCCCAATAGGCCCGGGCTGTGGGATCAAGGCCAGGACGTAGCACTGAATCGTAGACTGCAAGATTTTCGCGCGCATCGGCGCGACCGAAAAAGCTGAAGAAAGCTGCGTGATCCGGCAGCCTCTTGAGACCCTGGATCTTGAGTTGGTTCAGCGCGATATGCGCGCCGTTGAGATCGACCGCGACGATCTCGGCGGGGTTCGCTGTGAGATAGGAAAGGACATTGCAACCGCCCGAAGCGATCGCCACTATCCGGTCGCCGGCGCTGAGCCGTAGCGCCTCCATATCGACGATCGGATCTTCCCAGATCTGGGGATAGACGAGGCGGCGGAAGGCGAAGGTGAACAATCGCTCTTGCAATCCGCGGCGCGACAAAGGGCGATGGCGGTGGACGGCGTCCTTCAGCCCGCGTCGGGTAGTTTCCTCGATGCCGCGATGAAGACCTACCATGCGGCGACCCCCTCAAAATCAGATGAAGGCAGCGAATATGAGAACCACGCGACGGTAAAGTGACAGCTGCTGGGAAAGTTGCGGCGACTGGCGCGCGCTCGCCCCTTGCCCTACCAAGGTGCGCGCGGTCTCGGCGGCGACTGGGTCTCGAAACATGGATAGCGACGCTTCGGCTGAATCTGTGCACATCCGTGGCCTCGCGTTCTTTGCCGGCTTCGGCTTTGCCGCCGGGTTTGGGCTCATATTTGCGTTGGAGCGGGTAGGGGCGCCTGACCAACTCGTGACCGCGCTCGGGCCGCTACTCGCCTTGGCGACGCTCGCGGTCATCGGCGCTGCGGCTCGCGCGCCCAACATCATGGATTTTCTCACGGCGCGGCGTGCGATGCCGGCAATCTACTCGGGCCTGGCTTTCGCGGCGGTCGCGCTCGGATTGCTGTTTTGCCTTGGGAGCGGCGCCGCCGAGGGGCACGCTTTACCGTGGCGCGGCGCGATCGTCGGGATTGTCGCCGCAGCGCTGCTTGCGGGGCCGCGCTGGCGGTTCGAGAACGCCAGCGCCCTCAGCGACGTGCTCGCGAGCTACTTTCCCTCCGCGCCAACTCGCGCACTGTTCGCCATTGCTGCAGCGGCGGCGGGTTTTGCGACGGCAATCGCGGGATTCGCCCTCGCAGCGAAAACGCTTCAAGTCGCGCTAAATATTGGTCCAGCGGCGGCAGTCGCGCTATGCGCCTTCGCGCTTGCCATCTCCATCGCGCCGGGAGGGCTCAAAAGCGTGCTTTGGAGCGATGCGGCTAGTGGCGGCGGCGCGCTGCTGGTGCTCTCCTTGGCAGCAGCGCTTTCGATCCACGATACGGCTGAGCCGACGGCGCGCATTTCTGCTTTCACGGCTGCAGTCGAGGCCTCGGAAGGGTCCGGCGTCGCCGCGGAAATCGCTGCGGCTTTCGCGACGGCTGCGTTGTTCGCCTTTGCACCGTCCGCGCTTGCGACCGCCTCGACCCGGGAGGCTGCCCGCGCGGGCAGCCTAGGCCTGCTGTTCCTGGCGATTGGCGCTGTGCTCTACGCCACCGCCGCGGATGCGCCAATCGTGCGACCGAGCCAACGGGCGATGGCGGCGACCGTCGCCTGGTTGCCAGCGATGGCGCTCGCCCGGGCCGGCATTCTCGCCGTCTCGCGCGCGGGCGGCCTCGATCTTTCGCGCGCGCGGGCAAGGCTCGCCGTTCTCGCAAGCCGCCGGATCGCGCTGACGCGGGCAAGCGGGTTGGCGGCGACTGCGCTTTGCGCTTTCGTAGCGCTTCGAGAGGGAGCGGAACCGGATCGCGCGCTTTACGTGGCGTTCGCGATTGTCGTCGCGTTTATCGCGCCTGCGCTGCTATTGACGCTGGTTTCTGGACGATCGAGTCGTTCCGCCCTCGCCGCGCTGGGCGCCGCGGCTGTCGTCGCGATGCTCTACGTTCTATCTTATGGCGCGCCGACGGATGGTTCCGGATTGCTCGCCGCCGCGCTTTTGGCGGGCGCACTCGGGGCGATCGCCGGGCTGGGCGCGATCCTGACGTTCAGCTCGCCAGAGTTTGCAAGGCCGGCCCGGTCCGATCCGTTCGTCGATCTACCGCTCGACGCGGCGCCAGCTCCGGTCACGCCAGAAGCATCTCGCGCGCAATCTGATGCAAGCGCGCGTCGCCAGCCGCGATGATTCGGCCGCCCTTCGCCGCGGACTCTCCTTCCCAGGTCGTGATGACGCCGCCTGCGCCCTCAATGATTGGGACCAGAGCCACAATATCGTGCGGCTTCAGGTTGGTCTCGATGACGAGGTCAATGAAGCCCGCCGCGAGGGCGCAATAGGCGTAGCAATCGCCACCGTAGCGCGTTAGCCGCACATGCGATTCAACGCGGCTATAAGCCGCGCGATCGGCGTCTTCCTTGATCAGCGCTGGACTTGTGGTCATCAAGGTCGCCGTTTCCAATCCAGCGCAACTCCGTGTGTGCATCGTGCGCGTGGCCCACTCGGTCGGCGGCTGTTCACCTCGCATCAGCGCCATAGTACGCAGATGCGCGCGCTTGCCGTCACCAAAGAAACGCTCGCGCGTGCAGGGCTGCGACATCATTCCATAAACGGGGCGCCCGTAGTGCATGAGGCCGATCAGCGTGCCCCAAGTCGGCAGGCCGGAGATAAAACTTTTAGTGCCGTCGATGGGGTCGAGCACCCATACATATTCGGCGTCGGGGCGATCCTGCCCATATTCCTCGCCGATGACTCCGTGGGCGGGAAAAGTTTGCCCAATCAGGCGCCGCATTGCGGATTCCGCAGCGCGGTCGGCCTCAGTGACGGGATCGAACATGCCGCCACGAGATTTGTCTTCCAGTCCTATGCTGGTGCGAAAAAAGGGCAGGATAACTTCGCTCGAGACTTGCGCTAGCCTGTCCACAAAGGCGGCAAAATCAACCGCGGTCATCGATGCGTCCCCACAAATTTGCCTTATCAGCCCGGTGGCTTTGCTTCGTCGGCATATCAGCTATGTTATATAGTATGAGCTCGCGCGGCTCGGGCGTCGCGGATACGCTAACAAACCATAGCAGTGGTAACAATATTTTGTGCCGGCAACTAAGCTGGATATTAGCCAGTGTTGCAGAAACGTCGCACCGTGGCCGAACTTCCGCTTTACGCAACGGCAACTTATTGCTTTTTCAAAGAACTGAGCTGATATTGGTGAGGTACGACAGCTTTGTCGTACATGCCCTTCTTGGGCGTTTCCTCCCTAGACTCAGGCCGCCGTGGCAACGTGGCGGCCTCCTTTTTTTATCCGGCCTGCCCTTTGCCGATCTTTTCATGATCGAGCACGGCTACCCATTCAGCTTCCATCATCAG
>JAYTRP010000426.1:0-4248 GCA_043746145.1 Hyphomicrobiales bacterium
CCGCCTCGACGGTGAGATCGACGCCATGCGCATGCGGCGCAAAAAATAGCGGCGTCGCCCAGGTATTGTCCATGATTACGCAGAGCCCGCGCCGATGCGCCGCCTCGGCGATGGCGGGAATGTCCTGCATCTCTAATGATTGCGAGCCGGGCGCCTCGGTCAGCACCGCCTTCGTGTTCGGGCGGATCAGTTCAGCTATCCCTGAGCCAATCGCCGGGTCGTAGTAGGTGGTCTCGACCCCCATCCGCGCAAGCACGTTTTCGGCGAACCGACGCGCGGGAAAATAAGCGGAATCGGTCATCAACAGATGATCGCCCGATTGAAGCGCGGTCAGCAGCGCCATCGCGATCGCGGCGAGGCCGGAGGGCGCCAGCACCGTTCCCGCAGCGCCGGAAATCTCGCTCCACGCGTCGACCAGCGCGTCCGTGGTGGGCGTGCCGTGGGTGCCGTAAGTCCAGCGGACGTTGCGGTCCTTCAGCGACGCTGCGCTGGGATAGAGCACGGTGGAGCCGCGAAACGGTGGAACGTTGACGAATCCGCGCGAGGTTTCGAAATCGTGGCCGAGATGAACGAGCCGCGAGCGCGAGCGCAAGTTTTTCCGGGTCTCGTCGCTTAGTCTGGTCATGCGTTTGGCGCTCGCGTTGCGAAAGAAAGCACGCCCTTCTTCCGCGACGCGGCGCGCCTCGTCAAACCTATTTCATCGGTATCAACTGGCCGTTGACGGTCACCGCGCCCGCCGCATCGATGTCGACATTCCAGATGAGCCGCCCGCCTTCGTCATGGGCAAGGCCTTTGACGAACGTCATGCCCAACACCATTTGCTGCGCCTGCGGATCGGTTTCGCCGAGCTTGGCGAGTAGCGACATCGTCTTATCCAGGCTGTCGGCGGTGATCTTGGCGTGTCCGCTAGGTCCCGTCGGCTCGAACGCCGCGCCGCCCTCGAAGGTCAGGTTGAGGGTCGGCGACTTTAGGCTGCCTGGCGCCAGTATGACTTGCGGGTGACCGCCGAGCACGGTCGCAAGAATCTGCTGCTGCGTCTCCGGCGCCATATCCTTATTGCCGAAGTTGGGATCGGCGAGCGCGATCTGGGCCACCTTGTCCCATCCGTCGCTGGTCGCCGTGACTTTCACGTCGAGCGAGGCCGGCCAGAAATTGCTGGCCCATGCCGGCGCGAGCGAGGTTTCGACCTTGAGATCGTGCAACCCAATGCCGAATTCGGCAAACCCTTTTTCCGTCAAGCCACTGAGTCGCAAGCTTTCGGTAAATGACTTCAGGGTCGCTTTTGCCTCCGCCATTTCGAATTTGATATCGCCGAATTCGGCGGTTCCGCTCAGCTCTTTCCAGACGGGAAGCGTGGCTTGCAACTTCGACTTGAGTCCGGCCGGGACAGTGTCGTCCTTTGCGTGTGCGACGACGAATTTCCAGAGATCGCCGATCTCGTGTCCGCGAAAGCCGAGCAAACCCGTTGCGGCCGCAACGTGTCCCGAGGCGATGGTCATGATGGGAGCGACCGCGTCGCCGCCCTTCTTCTTGTCGGATTGATCTTCGTCCTTCGCGCCGCCGCCGCCTTCGTCTTCCGCCGCACGGGGCGTAACCGTCTCGTGGAAAGCCGCGGCCGTCTGCGCCAGCGCGACGTCGATGCCAGAGCCGTCCGCCGAGTTTTTCGCGCGCAGGTCGGTGGTGATATCGTTCTCGACCATTTTGACAACGCCCGGCTGGCCGGTCGTCGCCGAATCCATGTCTACGCTCGCAGCGCCAACCTTAGAGTTAGACCGCAGGAACGGAGCCGCCGCTGGATCGAATAATCCATCCAGACTGAATTCACCAAAATCTATTACGCCCGAGGCGCGCCCTTTGTCGGTATCTGCGTCGAATACGACTTTCGGCAATTTGGCGCTTTTGAAAATCCAGGAGCCCCCGGGACCCGGGGTCAAACGATAGCTGAAGGGTTCGACCGTGATCTCGCCCTTCGCAGGCTTTGATTCGTCGATCGCCTTCTGGATGTCCCAGGTTACGACGTAATCGTCGCCTTCCGGTTCGATCGAAAGCAAGCCTTCGTCGATCACCGCCTGAGTGAGAAAAGCAGCGTAGCCTGCCTCCATCGCTTTCGCGCCCTCGGGGGTCGCCGCCGCGAGCGCTCCGGAACTCGAAGCCGCGCAGGCTGCAACGGCGATAATCAGGGGGGTCTGCCGCATACGCTTCTCTCCAGAGTTCGCTAAGTGATCGTCCGGCGCGCATTGACTTTGCCCAAGGACGACCACGAGAGTATGTCGCCGGCGCCGTCGCCGCTAGGATGTCGTGTCTCGAAAGGCAACTTAAATGAGCGCTATATGGAAATGTTTGCTCGCCGCCAGCGTTATGGCCGCCGGCGCGGTTGGTGCGCAAGCGGGCACTCTAGACACGGTAAAAGCGAGGGGCTCTCTGATTTGCGGCTCCAATCCTGGGCTCGCCGGTTTCGCGCTGCCTGACGATAAAGGCGTCTACAAAGGCCTCGACGTCGATGAGTGCCGGGCGCTCGCGGCGGCGATCTTCAACGATCCCGACAAGATCAAGTTTTTGCCGATCAACGCCAAGGATCGCCCGACGATTCTGGCGTCGGGCGAGATCGACCTGCTCGTGCGAAACACGACCTGGACCATGTCGCGCGAAGTGGCCGGCATGTTCTTCACCGGCATCAATTACTACGATGGCCAGGGTTTCATCGTGAAGAAGAAACTCGGCGTCGATTCCGCAACTAAGCTCGACGGCGCTTCGGTCTGCGTGCAGCAGGGCACCACGACCGAACTCAATCTCGCCGATTACTTTCGTGCGCGCGGCATGAAGTTCGAGCCGGTCGTGTTCGCCACCGACGACGAAACCGTAAAGGCCTACGATAGCGGCCGATGCGACGTCTACACCACCGACGCTTCAGGCCTGTACGCGGAGCGCCTCAAGCTCGCCGTCCCCGACGACAATATCGTGTTGCCGGAGATCATCTCGAAGGAGCCGCTCGGGCCCTCCGTGCGAAAGGACGACGTCACCTGGTTCGAGATCGTGCAATGGACCCATTTCGCGCTGCTGACCGCCGAAGAACTCGGGGTGACCCAAGCCAATGTCGACGAGATGCTAAAATCGCCAAACCCCGACATTCGCCGCCTGCTCGGCGTCGAGGGCGACTTTGGCAAGAGCCTGGGACTGACGAATGATTGGGCCTACAGGATCATCAAGGCGGTGGGCAATTACGGCGAATCGTTCGAACGCAATGTCGGAATGGGGTCGCCGATCAAGATCAAGCGCGGGCAGAACGCGCTGTGGAACCAGGGCGGGCTGCAGTACTCGCCGCCGATCAGGTGAGGCGGGAGGGGGGCGGAGCTTCAGCGCTCTGCTCACGCTTTGATACTTCTTTGGATTCGCCCAAAAAGCGTTGGTGCATCAATCATTCAGACTGTGGGAAAACCGGTCGGTTTAACATTCGACCGAAATCTGGTCTCAAGCGTCGGACCTTATCACGGTTGAAAAGTGAGTTTGACGCGAAGTTCCGCCTCTGATTGACCTCGTTCCGTGCACTGCAAGGTTTCACACATTCTGCGTGAATTCTACTCTACCAGCGCTTGCAAAGTCAAAGACGAATTGCCAATTTTGTTCCATCGGTTGGCAAGGGGCTTATGGCATATGCCTGATAAGCATCTATGCGGAAACGCATCGTGGGTTCGAATCCCGCCTGTTCCTTCATAGTGGGTGCGCTGAGCGCCCCCCGATTGGGAGACATTGAATAGGTGCTTCGTCAGAAGTGCACCTATTTGGTGCTTTCTTCTCTTCGGCAGTGAAGACGTTCAACAAAATCGCTCTCAAAATCGGTATCTCCAGGACGGCGAAAGCTTAATTAAATCAATGACACGCCAAAGCGAAAAACATTTCTCTTTGTAATTCTATTTTTGCAGCATTGTTCTAGCCGAGAATTTGCATTGCCGTCGGATGTGCAAACTTAGACAAAAGTTTGAGATTTAATTCTAAATGCGCCTCGATCTCGTATTCTTTTGTGGCGTTAGATGCTTAATCGAACACCATGTATAAAGGGTCGTTGCCCTCAGCGGCGGCTCGTTGTGCAAGGTTGTACTTTGCATCTACAAACAATTGGGTCCATGCGTCGGCTTGTGCAGTACGGTCGCGCCAAGTTGGACGGTTCTATCAATTCGACTTCGGGCTAAGATTGGGCAGGATGGGAGGCCTGAGGCGCGATGGCGCGATTTTGATGTCGGGTCTAGTGTG
>JAYTRP010000427.1:0-12835 GCA_043746145.1 Hyphomicrobiales bacterium
ACCTGACCTCGAATGTTGCCGTTCTTGTAGAAAATAGAATCCATCACCTCCGGCACGCCGTGGCCTTTCGCCTCGGGCGCGAAAGTCCGCACGAGATAGACGACGATCAGGCCGCCGATGATGGGCGAAAGCAGGACCCAGGGGCCGAATGCGCTCGGGCCTTCGAGCAGGTTGGCGTCGTAGTGGTAGTCGAAGCGGCCATTGAAGCAGATATTGTGGATCAAGCCGATCAGCATCCGCAACGCCACCGCGCCGACGCCCGTCATGACGCCAACGACGAGCGCGAGCAGGCAGAGAATGGCAAGGTTCACGCGCCGCGCTTCGCGCTTGGGGGG
This sequence comes from Hyphomicrobiales bacterium, assembly GCA_043746145.1. Classification (GTDB taxonomy): domain Bacteria; phylum Pseudomonadota; class Alphaproteobacteria; order Rhizobiales; family Beijerinckiaceae; genus Roseiarcus. Next base: position 336 of record JAYTRP010000427.1, read on the forward strand.
AGGCTCGACGAAGCTCGCGCGGGCGCGGCCAAGAGAAAGTGCGGAAAGGAGAGATGTCATAAGCGGTGGGGTGACCTCGTGGCGCGATTTGACCCCTAATACCCGATGCTTGCGCAAGCGTCGAAATCTTTGCTTGCAGTCGGGCTGATACGGCCAAACCTGCCCTGCGTCAGCGTCCAAGTGGCAGACCCGGCTGGACGCCGAACTTGCCTAGATGATCGGCTTTCCCCCGTCACCGCGATAGTCGCGCCCGAGAGATAGCTCGCCTCGGAACTCGCCAGCAGCATGTAAACCGGCGCCAGCTCGCGCGGCTGAGTCGGTCGACACATCGGGACCTGCTCGCCGAAATGCGCGACCTTTTCGGGGGGCATGGTCGAGGGAAACAGCGGCGTCCACACCGGTCGCCGCGCCACCGCATTGGCGCGGATTTCCTGCTTGGCCAGGAGCTGCGCTAGACCGCGAGTGAAGTTCTGAATCGCGCCCTTGGTCGTCGCATACGCGAGCAATTGCGGGCTGGGCGCATCGGCGTTCACCGAGGTCGTGTTGATGATCGCGCTTCCCTTGGGCATATGCGGAACTGACGCTTTCACGAGATAAAACATCGCTGAGATGTTAGTATCGAACGTCTTCCTCCACTCTTCGTCGGATATGTCCTCGATCGATTCGAAGCTCATCTGGTGCGCGGCGTTGTTGACGAGCACATCGATGCACCCGAACGCGCCTGCACCGTTTTGCGCACCAACTCGCGACAATGCTGGGAATCGACGATGTCGCCGGGCGCGAGGATGCATTTTCGGCCCGCGGATTCGACCAGGCGCTTGGTTTCTTCGGCGTCCTCGTGCTCGTCGAGGTAGCTCACGACCAAGTCCGCGCCTTCCCGCGCGAAAGCCAGCGCCACGGCGCGGCCAATGCCGCTGTCGGCGCCTGTGATCAAGACCTTTTTGTCCTCGAGTTTCTCGGAGCCTTTGTAACTATGCTCGCCATAATCGGGGCGCGGGTACATGGCCTTGTCGGACCCTGGCGCCGATTATTGCGGCGTATCGAAGGGCGGTCGGGGGAAATCGTTCATGGCGTCGCATCCTCTGGTAAATCGCAGGAGGCGCCCATCTTTGTCGTTCTAGCGCCCGGCAAGCCGAGCAGCGGCGACATACGGCAGTCTTAGCGCTGCTGGAATCAATCGCATGCGGAGCGTGGAGTTCCCCGAGCGTGGTACTCAGCAACAGCCCGCCCCTACCGCCTCCTTCGCCTCCCGCCCTCCGCCGCCTTCCTCGCCGGCAGCTTGATCGCCTTCGCTAGATTCTCGAACGGATCGCTCGCGTGCGGGAACGCCATCGCGGCGATGAACTCAACTTGAAAATTCGGCTCTATCGCGGTCTCTATCTTTTCGATCCGGCGCACCACGCCCTCAATCTCAGCGCGCGAGGCGAGGTTCAGCAGCGCGATGCGCGCGCCGGTGCCCGCCGCATTGCCGCCGTTGACGACATGGGCGAGGTCGCAGTCGGGGATCAGGCCGAGCGCCATGGCGTAAGTGGTGTCGATGTGGTTGCCGAACGCGCCGACCAGCGTCACCGCCTGCGGCGGTCCAGCGCCGCGCTTGTCGATCAGCAGTTTTGCGCCAGCATAGAGCGCCGCCTTGGCGAGTTGGATCGCGCGCACGTCGGTCTGGTAGATCAGCAGCCGCGGCTCACCTTCGTTCAGCACGTAGGCGAACGACCGGCCGACGACTTCGACGCGCTTGGTCGTTTCCGCCAAGGCGCCATTGAACAATCCGTCCTGGCTGATAATCCCGGCCAGATACATTTCGGCGATCGCCTCGATTATCCCCGAACCGCAGACGCCGGTGACGCCCAGCGATACGGTCGCCTCGGCGAAACCGGGATCGTTCGACCAGAGATCGCTGCCGATCACCTTGAAGCGCGGCTCGAACGTCTCGCGGTCGATCCGCACCCGCTCGATCGCGCCGGGCGCGGCGCGCTGTCCGCAGGAAATCTGCGCGCCCTCGAAGGCGGGGCCGGTGGGCGAGGAGCAGGCAAGCAGGCCATTTTTATCGCCAAACAGGATCTCGGCGTTGGTGCCGACATCGGCGATCAGCGTGAGCTTGTCACTGAGATAGGGCGCCTCGGCGAGCGCCACGCCCGCCGCGTCCGCGCCAACGTGGCCGGCGATACAGGGCAACGCATAAACGTAGGCCCCCGGCGCGATCTCGAGCCCGAGATCGCGCGCGGGCGCCTCGAAACCGCCGTCGATCGTCAGCGCAAACGGCGCACCGCCGAGTTCGGTCGGGTCCAGTCCCAGGAATAGATGGTGCATGATCGGATTGCCGACCACCGTCACCTCGAATATGTGCGCGCGCTCGACGCCAGCCTCCTGCGCGGCTTCCCCGATCAGCGCGTCAACTGCGGCGCGCACGCTGCTGGTCAGTTCGCGTTCGCCGCCGGGGTTCATCATCACGTAGGAGACGCGGCTCATCAGATCTTCGCCAAAGCGGATCTGAGGGTTCATCACGCCTCGCGACGCGACGACGTCGCCGGTTTCGAGATCGCAAAGATGGGCGGCGATGGTCGTCGAACCGATGTCACAGGCAATGCCGAACGCGCGATCACTGAAGCCCGGCAGCACGGAGACAATCTCGGCGCCCTTGCGCACCGCGACCGTGACCTTCCACTGGCCAGCCCGCAGCGCCTTTTGCAGACCCGCCAGCACCGGCAGGCCGGCCTGCGTCGCCCCTAGGGACCATTGCTGCGTCAGCGCGTCCTGCAATCGTCGCAGGTCGCTCGAGGGATCGTGCATGTCGGGCTCGGCGACCTCGACATAGTGCAGCCGCACCACGGGGTCGATATCGATCGCGTGCGTCTCCGCGCGCTTGCGCACAACTTGGCGATGCACCTGGCTTTCCGGCGGTACGTCGACAACGAGATCGCCCTGAAGTCGCGCCTGACAGCCCAGACGACGGCCGTCTTTCAGCGCGCCGCGTTTATCCACATAGCGCTGCTCAACCGCGTTCCAGGCGGTTGCGTGATCCGGATCGGAGGAGATCGCGTGCTTGGCGAATTCGCCATGCGCCACGTCGATCTGGCAGCGTCCGCAAATGCCGCGTCCGCCGCAGACGGAGTCGAGGTCGACGCCTAGTTTGCGCGCCGCTTCAAGCACGGAAATTCCGTCCTCGAATTCGTCGCGCTTGCCCGAGGGGGTGAAAACGATGCGATGTCGCGCCAAAGTCTCAGCCTCGGTACCGTCTGCGACCCTCGCGGCGGCCACCGCCCTCGCCTTCCACTAGCGGTTCGCGGTAGGTCTTGATCCAGGCGCTGCAATGGGGATCGTGGCCCATCACCACATCGGCGCCCAAGATCGCCTGCCGGTCCTCCGGGTGCAAAGGGTTCATGATCGCGGAGGTGAGCCCGGCGCCGATCATCATCGGTAAAAAGCCCGCGTTGAGGCCGCGTCGGTTGGGCAGGCCGAACGAGAAGTTGGAGGCGCCGCAGCTCGTGTTGACCTTGAGCTCGTCGCGCAGGCGGCGGATCAGATACATCAATCGCACCGCCGCGTTGTTGATCGCGCCAACCGGCATCACCAGCGGATCGACCACGATGTCTTCCCGCGGAATGCCGTAATCGGCGGCGCGTTCGACGATTTTCCTGGCCACGGCGAAACGGACGTCCGGGTCCTCGGAAATGCCTGTCTCGTCGTTGGAGATCGCGATCACCGCCGCGCCATATTTCTTCACGAGCGGCAGAACGACTTCGAGCCGTTCTTCCTCGCCGGTGACGGAATTGACGAGCGCCTTGCCCTTGTAAACCGCAAGCCCCGCCTCAAGCGCCGCGACGATCGAAGAATCGATCGAGAGCGGCACGTCAACCGTATCTTGAACGAGCTTGATGCATTCGGCGAGGATGCGCGGCTCGTCGGCGAGCGGGATGCCTGCATTGACGTCCAGCATGTGCGCGCCGGCGGCAACCTGCGCCAGCGCGTCCGCCACGACGCCGCTATAGTCGCCCGCGGCCATGGCGGCCGCCATAATCTTGCGCCCGGTCGGGTTGATCCGCTCGCCGATGATGACGAAAGGCCGATCGAAGCCGAGGACGACTTCACGCTTGTCGGAAGCGACGCGGGTTTCGGTCATTCAGGAACTCGGGCGAGAGATGGGAATCACCTATAGCGGATAAGTCATTCCCCGCGCCCCAGCAAAAGTTCGTCGGCGCTGCAACGCCAAGTCAGGCGAAGACAAGTTAAGCGAATGGTTTGTTGCGTGATTAAGCGCGCAGTTCGGCCATCAGATCGCGGTTGCGCGTGTAGAGCTCGCGAAATACCCGGTACTGCCGGGCGTACAGCGCCGCATGTGCCACGTTGGGCTCAATGCGCGCTTCGACCGGGTTCCAGTTGCGGATAGCATCGGGGCGAACGTCCCCAATCGCCAGCGCGGCCAGAAACGCATCGCCATAGGAGGCGCCCAGATTGGACTTCAAGGTCGACTGCGAAAAGCCCGAGATGTCGGAACTCGCGTGCAGCCAAACCGCGTTGCGAACCCCTCCGCCAACGGCATGAATGACGTCGGGCGCCGCGCCAGCGTCGACATAGGTTTCCAAGACATGACGGGTCGCGTTGGCGACGCCCTCCAACAAGGCGCGGCCCATGTCAGCGCGCGTATGCGTCAAATCGAGCCCGAACCATGCGCCCTTAGCGAGGGGATCGTGGATTGGCGTCCGCTCGCCTGAGAAATACGGCAGGAACACTAGCCCCCGTGCGCCGGGCGGAGAGGAAGCGGCTTCCGCCGTGAGCGCCCCCATCGCGGCGGCGGGATCGAGGTCGCGCGCGAGTTGATCGCGAAACCAGTGCGTCAGCGAACCACTCGTGGCCAGTCCGCCCAGCGAAGCATGCCGCCCCGGAAACAGCCAAGGCGCCCACCACAGACGCGGGTCGCGCGTGCGCGTCGACGTGATGAGCACGGTGAAGATGGTTGAACCATACATCAGCATCATTTCGCCGGGCTCGAGAACCCCGACACTGACCGCCTCCGCTGCAGCGTCAATGGTTCCCACAATGACCGGCGTACCCGGCGCCAGACCAGTTTCTTCGGCGGCTTTCGCGCCAACGCCGCCAGCGACCTCTGTCGTCCAGACGATATCGGGCAGGCGATCGAGCGGGGTGATGTCGGGGGCCAGCGCGTCGCTCCAGGCAAGCGCATTCGCATCGTAAAGCGGGCTGGCATTGGCGGCGGTGTAATGGTCGACGACAAAGCGGCGGGTTAGCCGATGTACGAGATAGGAGGTCGAGTTGAGGAACTTGTGCGTGCGCGCGAATATCTCGGGTCGGTTGCGCTTTAACCAGAGGATTTTTGGGCCGACCGATTGCGAGGTCAACGCGTTGCCGCAGAACCGGAAGATGGCGTCGGCGCCGATGCGGGCGTTGAGGTCGGCGATCTCAAGCGCTGCACGCGTATCGACGCCGTAGAGGATCGCGTTCGACAGCGGCCGACCCGCTACGTCGACGGGAAGCACGCAAGGGCCGATGCCGCTGGCGGCGACTGCCTTGATTTCCCCAGGCACAATGCCGGCTTTTGCGATCAACTCGCGACTGACGGCCGCGAAATCGGCCCACCAATCTTCTTCAGCGCGATGCTCCGCCCAACCCGGTTGAGGCACGATCATCTTGTGAGGACGCGAGGCGCTCGCCAGCACCACGCCGTCCGAATCGACCAGCGCGCCTTTTGTTTCGTAAGTTCCAATATCGACGCCGAGATAGGCTCTCATGGATCGAGCGCATCGCGGTTCAGCGGAAAGGCGGAATCGATTTTCGATATCGCGGCCACAAGCAGGCGAGTGAGCTCCGCAAGATCGCCGACATCGCAAACCTCCAACGAAGAATGCGTGTAGCGACAAGGAAAACCCACGTCGATTGAGGCGACGCCCTGGCCGACAAGCTGAACGTAGGAAGAATCCGTGAGCACGCCGACTTGCGCGCTACGTTGCAAGGCGATTCCCTCCGCTCGCGCCGAGCGATCAAAGAGCGCGACCAACGCGGGATGCGGCAGCGTTCCGTTAAGCGTGCCGCGGCCGTGGAAACTGTAAAGGCTCATCGCCGGCCCAGCACCGAGCGCGACCTCGCCGCGCGTCGCCATGTCGGGGGTGTCCGTCGCGAGCATCAGATCGATTTGGATTGAAATGTCAGGTTGCAGAGATTGCGCTGCGACGAGAGCGCCGCGAAGGTTGAACTCCTCCTGCACCGAGAACACGAAATGCAAGGTCGGACGGTCGGATCGCTCCACCAGCGCACGCGCGGCCTCGACGATGACCGCGCAGCCCGCGCGATCGTCCACGGTTGTTCCCGCGATCCGCTCACCCGCAAGCGTCACGGCCTTGGGCGCATAGACGATCGGCGTTCCAATCTCGACGCCCGCCGCGCGGACTTCCGCCGCACTGGCGAAGCCCGCGTCTATGTAAATCTCGGCATAGGGTAGGACGCGGTATTTTTCTTCTGGGCTGGTCGCGTGGTGGCTCTTGTTGGCGATCAACGCCGGCAGATCGCGTCCTTCGCCGACACAGAGCAACATCTGCTGCGAAGCCAGGGCGCGCTCGGGCACGCCGCCTAGACGCTCGACCCTGATGAAGCCGTTCGGCTCGATTTTGCGCACGATCAGGCCGAGTTGATCCATGTGCGTGAACAGCATGACGCTCGGCCGCGCGGGGTCGCCGCTTGAGGTAGCGATCAGATTGCCGAGCCTGTCGGTGCGCGTGTTCAGTCCAAGCGCCTTCAGTTCACTGGTGAGCCGGCGTCGTACCCGGTCCTCGTGCCCACTGAGGCCGGGGATCAGCATCAAATCGATCAGCAGCGCGCGTAATTGAGCACGCAATGCGGCGTCGCTCATGCTCGTATAACTCGCACGACGCCAGCGGGATTGAAGCTGATGTAAACCACCGGGAACCCCCTTCGCCGCTATTTGCCAGAACCGGCGGTGAGGCCCATCACAATGTAGCGCTCGAGAAAGATCCCGATCAACACCAGCGGCGCGATCGCCGCCGTCGAAAGCGCGGCCATCGTCCACCAGTTAATGCCCTGCGAACCGGTCTGGCTCGCCACCATAACCGGTAGGGTCTGCGCATTGGAGCCGGTAAGCAGCGAGGCGAAGAAATATTCGTTCCAGCAAAGCACGATGGACAAGATGAACGCCGCCACCATGCCGGGCAGCGCCATCGGCAGCACGATGCGGAAAAAGGCGCCCCAAATCGAGCAGCCGTCAACGAGAGCCGCTTGCTCCATCTCATTGGGGATAGTGTCGAACTGATCGCGCATGACCCAGATGACGATCGGCAGCACCATCAATGTGTAAATGAGCACGAGGCCGATGCGGGTGTCGAGCAGCGCCAGTTCCTTGTAGAGGATGAGGAACGGCATCGCCAGCACCACCGGCGGCAGGATCAACTGCGACAAGAAGAAAAACGAAATGTCCTGGTTGCGCCACCGCCCGAACTTGTAGTCGAACCGGCTCAGGCCGTAGGCGGCAAGCGATCCCAGCGCCACGGCAAGCGCCGAAGCGCCAACCGAGGCGATCACGCTGTTGAAGAACTTGTTGAGGAACTCGGCGCGAACATTGGAGAACGCGAAGATCGTATCAGGCGAGAGGCCAAGCGACTGGAACCCCTTCCAACTCGGCGCGAAATCGACCCACGGGACCAGATGGCCCTGAGTGACGTCGCGCCCGAGTTTAAAGGAGGTGGAAAACGTCCAGTAGAGCGGAAATAGTGCGATGAACGTCCAGATCAAAAGCGCGCCATAGATCAGCGTGCGTCCTCCGATCCGCTTGGCCGTAGCTGTCAGCGAACGCTCGCGCGCATCGTACCGCGCTGACGAGCCCGTGGCGGCTTCGACGGTCATTTGGAGCCATTCTTTGTCGCTGGACGCGAAGCGTCAATCCATTGCGCGATCATGTCATTTTTCTTATATGCTTGCTGACCACCTTCAGCAGCAGAGTTATAAACACAATTATAATCACGAGATAAACTTCGGCGACCATGGTGGCATAGCCGACGTTCGATCGATCGCGATATTCGCGATAGATAAAACTTGAAATCGTGTCGGTCGCGCCGCCTGGACCGCCCGACGTTACGCTGATGACGATGTCGGCGAGTTTCAGTTCGAAAATAATCCGCAGCACCACTGCAGTTATGCTGACCGGCAGCATTAGCGGAAACGTGATCTCCCAAAACGTTTGCCAGTTGTTCGCCCCGTCGACCTTTGCGGCCTCCTTCACGTCGTTGGGCAGCGCCTGCAGGCCGGCCAGCAACATGATGACGATGAAGGGAATCCAGACCCACGCATCCATGACGATGATGCTCGTCTTCGCAATCCAGGGCGACGTAAAGAACGCCGGGTTCTCATATCCGAGATAGCGTAACAAGGCCGCGAGTGGGCCAAACTGGTTTTGCATGATCGACTTGCCGACCATCCAACTGACCGCGACCGGGCTCAGCATGAACGGCAACAAGAAGGAAACACGAAAGAATTTGCGGGCTCGTATGTCGGCATTGAGCAACAGCGCCAACCCAAACGCAATGACATACTGCACCGAGATGGTCGCTACATAGAACACCATGTTGCCGAGCGCATTCCAGAAGTAGGAATCGTTGACAAGCGTTCTTAGGTTGTCGAGCCCATTCAAGTGGTGGCCCGATTGCGCGTTGAGGTTCCAGTCGGTGAACGCAATATATAGGCCGAAGAAGGTCGGAAAAATCACCAGCGCGCCTGTGAACAGCAGCGCCGGCAGCACGAACAACCGTTGCTGTCCCACCTGGCCCAGCGTCATTACCTGGCTTACTCCCAACGCCGCGCCCCAGATCAGGAACGCGTAAAGGGTCGGGCGCCAGTTCGGCAAGCCGAAAGGAATAAACTCCAGGCGATACGCGATTTGCAACGCAACGACCGCGAGAAAACCAACCGAGGCAAGCCAGAAGATCGCCCTGCCCAGGGTAATCCGCCCCGCCGGCAATTCCTCGTGCGTCGCCTCCAACCTGATGGTGCTCACTAACCTGTCCTACCTGTAAGCGTGAGCGCCCGCTTGCTCATACGTAGCTCGACGCAAACCTCGCCCGCGCCGAGGATAATCCGGCGCGGGCGAGGATCAATAGAATTTCGCTGCTAGACTAGTCGTTTAAATGCCCATGGAGATCCGGTAATACTTCACCTGATTCTCGCGGCCCAGTTTGTCCGTCAGCTTTTCCCAAGCCGCCGCAACATTGTCGGCGCCCTGCTGCGCTGTCTCCTTGCCGGCGAACACCTTCTGCAACTCGTCTTCCGCGATGCTGTAATACTGGAAGATGCCGGGGATTCGTGGCTCGATCGCCGAGTTCGGGTGATTGTAGGAGGTTGATTGAGAGTCCATGTAAGAGCCGATGTACTTCTTGTCATAGCCAGCCATCGCCCATAGGTCGAGATTGGTGTGGCTCTTGCGATAGGGTTGGAAGCCTGAGGGATAGGCCGATGTCCACATCGACAGATCCTTGCCGCCGAGATGCGCGGCCGCGCTCCAAGCCGCCTTGTGTCGCAAGCTGTCGCCATCGACCGACTTCATGACGTAAATGCCCCAACCGAGATAGGCCATGTTGGGGGCGACGTTCGGCCCGGAGGGCAGCGTTTCCCAAGCTTTCTTGCGGAAGTTGTAAACGTCGTCCGAACCCGGAAGGATGTCGAAGCTGAGGTCGTCGCCGATCGTCGCGGTGTCGCTGGTCTTGGCGACGGTGCCGATGTCGCCCCACCATTCGCAAAGTGAACCAGTGCCGGTCAGGAACTGTTGAAAGCCGGTCGCATTAGGATCGGCGTTGATCTGGTCCGCAGGCTCGTAGGGAAGCGAATCGACGATATCCTGAATCGCGCGAACGAACGCGGGATTATTGACCTGCGGCTTCATGTTCTCGTCGAACAACCAGTTCTTCTCGCCGGGATATTTGGCGTATGCGGTCGCGCGGCTGGCGGTGAAGTAGAACTGGAATCCGCCCCAGGGCTTGGGCGCATCAAGGAAACCATAGACGTCTTTGCCCTTGATTTTCTTGCCCTTCAGGAACTTGGTGACGGCCTGCACTTGCTGCCATGTCTTGGGCGCGCCCCACTCGCCCTTGCCGCCTTCGGCTTTCCAGGCCTTAGCGAGATCCGGGTCAGCGAACACGCTGGTGCGAATGTTCATGGTGTGGCAATCGCTGTCGATCGTGACGCGATGTATCTTGCCGTTCCAACTGCCGACCGGCGGTTTTAGATAATTGACGATATCGTCGAAATCGATCTGCGTCTTTACCCAGTCGGGCATTTCCGACAGCAGGTCCTTGACGCCCATGTCGCCTTCGAACGGCGCGCCCATTTCGATGATGTCGTAGTCGACAGTACCCGTCGCGACCGACTGCTGCAGGCGTGCATTATAGTCGCCCTGCGCGAGATCGATCCATTTGATCTTGGCGCCGGTGTATGCCTCCCAAGGCGTCAGAAAGCCGCGAAACAGGAAATTATGAAGGTTCTGGTTGTTGAGCCCCATGAACGAGAACTCGACGCCCTTGAATTCGCCAGGCTTAACGTTAGCCTTCGTTGGTCCAAGGCAAAGCGCGCCAACCTTTTGCCAGTCCGAGTCCGTCGGCGATCCGTTGCCAGCGCCTGGGATTTTCATGATCTGCGAAACGACGCTTTCCTCGGCCGAGGCGGAAGAAGTCAACGATGCGAGAGGCCCGCTTGCCGCGAGCGCTGCGGCGGCCCCTGCAGCGCCCTTCAAGACCTGTCGGCGGCTCGACTGCATAGCCATCAGTTGATTGTAAACGCCTACGCGCATTTCGCTACCCTCCCGGTTTAACTCATTTAGAGATGCGTATCCCCCCGGCCGCACGCCCATTCGCTTATCGACGAATTTGGCGCGAACCGCTTACCTCGACCGTCGAACACCAAAAGAGCCGAGGCTACATGGTGAACAAAGTTCCAATGTATATAAAATATGTAGGCGACTAAAGTCCGGCGAGTCAAGCGTCGCCGTGCGCAAGAAACGCACTACTAACGTTATCTCGCAGCGCGCTGTGCAAGGCCGATCTTGATTGGACGCCGTGCTCTCGTTTTGCGAACGAGCCCCGCGTCCCACAACCGCGCGCGGCGCATGTCGCTGCTCTAGATCAGTTCAGGCGCGTGCCCGACGCCGCGTCGAACAGATGCACCGCACTGAGATCCGGCGAAACGGCCACCATCTCGCCGGGTCTGGCGGAGATGCGCTCGCGGAACACGCCGACAATCTTCTGGCTGCCCAGTTTGGCGAACACCTGCGTTTCCGAGCCGGTCGGCTCGATAACCGACACTTCTACTTTGATTGAATCGCCTCCCAGCGAGAAATGTTCGGGGCGAATGCCGTAGATCATGCGCTTTCCCGCCGATCCCTCGGGGGCGGATTTCAACGGCAGCGCCACGCCGTCGTCGGTTACAAATCGCAGCGCGCCTTCGCTAGGGATCGTTCCCGGCAGCATGTTCATCGAAGGGGAGCCGATGAAGCTCGCGACGAACAGCGTGGCGGGGCGGTCGTAGAGATCGAGCGGCAGCCCGGCTTGCTCGACGACGCCATCGCGCATGACGACGATGCGGTCGGCCATTGTCATGGCCTCGACCTGATCGTGCGTGACGTAGATTGTCGTGGTCTTCAGACGCTGATGCAGTTCCTTGATCTCTGCCCGCATCTGCACGCGCAATTTGGCGTCGAGGTTGGACAGAGGCTCGTCGAACAGGAACACCTGCGGATCTCGGACGATCGCGCGCCCCATGGCTACGCGCTGGCGCTGGCCGCCTGAAAGCTGCCGCGGGAAACGCTTGAGATAAGGGGTAATATCGAGAATTTCGGCTGCGCGGCGAACGCGGCTTTCGATTTCGGGTTTCGCGGTGTTTCGCAGCTTGAGAGCAAAGCTCATGTTTTCCGCAACAGTCTTGTGCGGATACAAAGCATAGTTCTGAAACACCATCGCAATATCGCGATCTTTAGGCGGAAGGTTATTGACGATTCTGCCGCCGATCTTGATGTCCCCGTCCGAGATTGCCTCAAGTCCGGCGATCATCCGCAGCAGCGTTGATTTCCCGCAGCCAGATGGCCCGACCAGCGTAACGAACTCCCCGTCCGCGATAGAGACGGAAACGCCGTGGATCACCTCGACGCCGCCATACGCCTTGTGGACTTTGACAACGTCGACCGACGCCATTCGCGTTCCCTCGCACGCCGACCCCGTCAGCTTTATCCAGCAGCACTAGAACATCGTCGGGTCGGCGTCGAGGCCGCGCTCGCAGGACGCCGGGACAATTTCTTGCCGTCGTCCGCGCGCTTGTGCCATTCACCGATCGACAAAAATTCTAATGCCATTGTTCTGAAGGAGGCGCGGGCCGGCTAACGAAGAGGTCGCTCCCAAACGTCGCATCGTGAAGACCTCACGCCGCCGCTGCAATCTTCGCCCGTTCTATGGGCTCAATCAGGAAATGCGCAGAGCGAAAGCCGATCTGCATGTATG
>JAYTRP010000428.1:0-12829 GCA_043746145.1 Hyphomicrobiales bacterium
AGGCCGCCCGCGCGCAGCGGCAGCCCCGCGTAATCCGCCAGCGTCAATGTCGCCCCTTCCGGCATAGCGTTGACGGCAAAGCCGCTATCAGCTTGACCATAAAATCCAGGTGGGTGTTCCGCATCGCCGGCGCCCGCGAATCCAGCGGGGATCGGCCGCGCCTCGGCGGGTGGGGCGCCGAGCGCGCCAAAACCGTCCAGGGTGCGCCAGGGCGCAAGCGAGGTCCGCGTTTTGTCCGAGGACGGCTCGCCAGCGACGGCGGTCGCCTGGGCGACGATGCGTCGTAGCATCTCGACAAACAATCCCGACAGCGGCAGGTTCGACCAAGTCGTGTCGGCGGTCACGTGGAACAGCACGATCAGACCCTTGCCCCGCCGCTCGGCCGTAACGAGCGGGGTGCCATCCGCGAGCCGCGCCCAGGTCTTTTCAGCAAGGCCCGGCTCTGGCTCGGCGAGCACCTGACGTGACACGGTCACCTCATCGGGCGCGGCGAGACCGACGAATGGGCTGGGCGCCTCGAACGGGGCAATGTGTTTGGGCGTCTCCCACGAGAGCGCCCCGCCGAATGTGCGTCCGCCCCGGCGTAGCGCGGTCGGCGTCAAATCGTCGTCGCCCGCCGCAAGCCGGGTTCCGGCAAACCGAAGCAATACGCCGCCGCCCTCGACGAACTCGACGATTTGATCATGCACCGCGCCCGGCCCGACGTTCATGTCGGCTAAAGCCAATACGGACGGCTTTTCCGCCAGCAGTGAAAGCACGGGATCGCTCCCACCCGGCGTCGGCTCCCGGGTTTCGGCGAAAGGCGTAAGCGCGCGCTTGATGTAATAGGTCGGCGCAAGCAGCGGCTCGGCGATATCAGCGCTGGCGCCTGAGGCAATCGCCACGCGACGGCGGCGCGACCTCTCATCCACCAGCCACACCGCGCCCGCCGCCGGCTCGCCGCGGATGGCTAGACGCGCGATGTCGTTGCGCAACTCCACGGGCAGATCGAAGCTCGCCTGCGTCGAGGTCTGATTGGCGAAGTCGAACGGCGCCTCGCCAATAGGGCGCCCCTGCGCGTCGAGCGCCTGAACCGAGCCCCGCTCCGTCGCATGTGCGTCAGCGCGCACGAGTTTCGCTTTCATCGCGCCGGGTAGACTTTCCAGCCCCGCGATCGCTGCGGGCGTCGAAGATTCCGTAGCGACAGCGACGTCGTGGCCCTGGGCGAGCGACTTTAGACTGTCCGCAAAACCACGCGCCCCGCCGAGTTCCAACCCGTCCGCGATCCACAGGACCTGCGCCCCGGAATCAGCTTTGAGAAAGCGCTCGATGGCGGGCAGCGCGGCTTCGCGATGCGGCGCATAAGGCGCTGGCGAAAGCGCCTCAAGACGTGCCTCGAAAGACGCGGCGTCGCCTGCAGAAATGTCTTCGCCGCCGCGAGAAAGCGGCGCCAGGGCGACCGGCCGTCCCGCTCGATCGACGCTACGCATGGCGTCGCGCGCAAGCGCCAACCGCCGTTCCCAATTTGGCGCCGCCGCCCAACCGTCATCGAGAATCACGAGAAGCGCGCCCTTGGCGCCGGTCGCGCTTTTCACCGCGTTCCAGATCGGACCCGCCATCGCGAGCACTACGGCGGCAGCGATCGCCATGCGCAGCAGCACCAGCGGCCAGGGCGTTTTGGCAGGCGTCGCGTCTTTTGGTTCTAGCCCGAGCAGCAGCCGCAGCGGCGGGAAAGCCTGCCGGCGCGGTCGAGGCGGCGTAATGCGCAACAACAGATAGAGCGCGGCCACGGCAAGCAAGCCGAGCAGGACGGCGGGTGCAGCGAAGGCGAGCGGCAAGCCGAACATGTCAGGCGCCCCAAGCAAGCGCCGCGCCGCCGTGCTCGGCGAGGCGACTGTGCAGGCTCAACAGCGCGCTCGCGGCGGACTGGTCGGTGCGGTGTAGTGCTAGATCCCACGCCCGCGATCGACACACCGCGCGGACCGCGTCGCGTTGTGCGGCAAGTTTGCGCAAATAAGCCTCGCGCAGATCCTGCGCGCGAGGCGCTCGGAAACGCCCAGCGCCCGCCATGTCGAAAAATTCCGTGTGTCCGGCAAAGGGGAAACTTTCCTCGATCGGATCGGCGATCATCATCACCTGACCCTCGGCCCCTTCCGCTCCCAATGCCGCAAAGACTTTCCCGATCTCTTCAGGAGGCGACAGAAAATCGCCGATCAGCACCAATTTGGCGCGCCCGCCAATGGGAAGCGCGGCCGGCAGCGCCGAGACGCCCGTGGGATCGCTGGCGAGCAATTCCGCGAAACGATCGATGATGTCACGTGAAGCGAGTGGCCGCGAAAGACCGAGCAGCCCGACACGCTCTCCGCCCCGAACCGCGAGATCGGCAAGCGCGAGCGTCAGCGTCGCCGCCCGATCGCGCTTGCTGACTTCGGCGAGGTCGGAGCGAAAATCCATCGAAGGCGAACGATCGAACCAGAGCCAGAGCGTATGCGCCGCCTCCCACTCGCGTTCGCGCACGAAAGCGCGGTTCTCGCGCGCGGAACGGCGCCAATCGACACGCGCGGAAGGTTCGCCGTTCATGAAGGGCCGAAATTGCCAGAACGTCTCGCCCGGTCCGGCGCGACGACGGCCGTGCACGCCGTGCATCACGCTAAGGGCGATGCGCCGCGCCGCGACCACGAGCTCGGGAAGTCTTGCCGCTAAAGTGGCGGCTTGGTAACGCGGCGCTTCGAGACCCGCCGGCTCTGACGCCATCTCAGCGGACGTATTTGGCGACGAGACGCGCCACAACCGCGCTGATCGTTTCGCCCTCAGCGCGCGCCGGATAGGTGAGCGCCATGCGGTGCTTCAGGATCGGCTCGGCGAGCGCCACGACATCCGCGCGCGAGGGCGCAAGCCTCCCGTCGACCAACGCACGAGCGCGGCTGGCCAGCGTCAGCGCCTGCGCGGCGCGCGGGCCCGGGCCCCAAGCGATACCCTTAGTCAGCTCCGCGTCGCCCTCGCCAGGGCGCGCCGCCCGGACGAGATCGAGGATCGCCTCGATCACGTTTTCGCCAATCGGGGCGCTACGCACCAATCGCTGCGCGGCGATCAGGTCCGCGGCGGTCATCACCGGCTTAGGTTTGGCTTCGGTGACTTGCGTCGTTTCGATCAGGATGCGCCGCTCGGCGACGCGATCGGGATAGCCGACGTCGATCTGCATCAGAAAGCGATCGAGCTGCGCCTCGGGCAAGGGATAGGCGCCCTCCTGCTCTAACGGATTTTGGGTCGCCAGCACGTGAAATGGCGTTGGCAAGTCATGCCGCGCGCCAGCGACGGTCACATGATGCTCCTGCATCGCCTGCAGCAGCGCCGATTGGGTGCGTGGGCTGGCGCGATTGATTTCGTCGGCCATCAAAAGTTGCGCGAAAATCGGGCCTTTCAGAAAGCGAAAGCCGCGTTTGCCGTCCGGACCTTCCTCCATCACCTCCGCGCCTAGAATATCAGAAGGCATCAGATCGGGCGTGAACTGCACTCGCAGCGCATCCAGGCCCATGACGATCCCCAGCGTCTCGACCAGCTTGGTCTTGGCGAGACCGGGAAGGCCGATCAACAGACCATGACCGCCCGCGAGCAGCGTGACAAGGGTCTGCTCGACCACCATTTCCTGGCCGAAGATGACCGAACCGATCGCCTCGCGCGCCGCCGCGACCCGCGCCAAAGTCGCCTCTGCAGTTTTAGCGACGCCCGCTTCGAAATCGGTAACGGTCATTTGCGCTCCTTGCAAAGCTTAGGGAAACACGCTGGCAAACCTTCGTGAAACACGCTGGCGCTGTTCCCATTCGACGAGTCGACGCTTAGATTAGGCTTTCGACCAGCGATGTCGAGACACGAAACCGGACCTCTGACCCGTAAAAAACGCGAGATTATGGCGCCTCTACCCGATAACGATGATTTACCGAAGCCCCCGGATCAGGCCTTAGCGGGCCTCAAGGAGGTTGAAACCGCGCGCAAACGCGGACCCGCGCCGGTGCATTTGTGGAACCCCGCCTATTGCGGGGAGATCGACATGCGCATCGCCTCCGACGGAACCTGGTACTACCTGGGATCGCCGATCGGACGTGCGCCGCTGGTGCAACTGTTCGCTTCGATCCTGCGCAAGGACCCCGAGCGCTATGTGCTGGTTACGCCGGTCGAACGCGTCGGCATTAAGGTTGACGACGCGCCCTTCCTCGCTGTCGAGATGCGCATGGAGGACGGCCGGATCGGCTTTCGCACCAATGTCGAGGATTTCGTCTGGGTCGACGCGGATCATCCGCTGCGCTTCGAGACCGGCGCAGCCGAGGGCGTGAAACCCTACGTGCGCGTTCGCGGCGACTTGTGGGCGCTGGTCAAGCGCGCCCTTTTCTACGATCTTGTGGCGATTGGCCGCACCGCGCCGCATGCGGGCGAGGACTGGTTCGGCGTCGATTCCGCGGGTCTGTTTTTTCCTATGCGCCGGGCCAGTGAGGTCGAGGGCCTTTGACCCATCCGCGTCCCGGCGATATTTCTCTTGGCGATTTCCGGCGCCTTGTCCAGGCTCGACTACCCGCTGAATTGCCCGAGGACGCGTTCACCGCACTTCCCATGGTCAGCGATTTCATGCTGAACGCGCGCGCGCCCGACGCGGAACTGCTCGCGCGGACCAGACAAGCCGCGGTGCTCGTGCCAATAGTCGCTCGCCCGAGCGGTCTGACGGTGCTGCTGACATTGCGGGCTTCGCATCTGCGCGCTCATTCCGGTCAGGTCGCGTTCCCCGGCGGCAAGATCGAGCCTGGCGAGGCGGCGCAGGAAACCGCGCTGCGCGAGGCCGAGGAGGAGATCGGGCTGGAGCGTCGCTTCATCGAGCCGCTCGGCTGGCTCGACCCTTATCTCACCGGCACGGGTTACCGCATCGCTCCGCTGGTCGCGCTGGTCGAGCCCGGTTTTACGTTGACGATCAGCGCCGACGAGGTCGCGGATGCCTTCGAAACGCCATTCGCCTATCTCATGAATCCGGACAATCACCTGCTACAGGAGCGGGAATGGCAGGGGATTAGCCGAAAATTCTACGCCATGCCGCATGAAGAGCGCTATATCTGGGGCGCAACCGCGGGAATGCTGCGGAATCTTTGGGAGAGGCTGTTTTCCTAATGGCCCGAGGCCTCCTTGAGACCGTCGCGTTGTTCGCGGCTCCTTTCCTCCTGTTCGCGATCTATCTCGCCGCGCGTTTGCGCTGGCCGCTGGCGACCGAGCATTGGACCACGGGCCGGCTGGGTTGGCTTTCGCTGGCGGGCCTTGCTGCGGCGACGCTTGGCCTGATCGGCTTGAATTTGTCGGCGCCTCGCGGTCACGGCGTCTACGTGCCCGCTCATATCGAGAACGGCCAACTTGTTCCGGGCCGCTCCGAATGAGAGCCGCGCTTGCGCTCCGCGACGGCCGACTGCTCGATATCTCGATTTTGCGAGCGTCCCCGCTTTGCGAATTGCTGACGATTTTTAACAGGGACGGTGAAGAGGCAAGGCTCGTCGGCGGCGCGGTGCGCGACCTCCTGCTCGGCGAACCGCCCGGAGATCTCGACCTCGCCACCACCGCGACGCCCCAGACCGTGATCGCTCGCGCCCGCGCCGCTGGCGTCGCCTATGCGCCGACAGGGATCGCGCACGGCACGGTGACGCTCATCTCGCACGGCGCAACTGTTGAGGTGACGACGCTGCGAGAGGACATCGAAACTGACGGTCGCCACGCCAAAGTGCGCTTCGGGCGCGATTTCCGAGAGGACGCGCAGCGCCGGGATTTCACCATTAACGCGCTGATGCTCGACGCCGAGGGCCGCGTGCATGACTATTGCCGCGGCCTCGACGATCTGGCCGAGCGGCGCGTACGCTTTATCGGTGACGCCCGCCAGCGCATCCGCGAGGACTACCTGCGCATTTTGCGCTTCTTCCGTTTTTCGGCGCGGTTCGGCGACGGGTCGCTCGAGCCTGCGGGCTTTGCGGCCGCGATTGCGCTGCGCGAGGGGCTGCTCGGGCTTTCGCGCGAACGCGTGCGGGCGGAATTGATGAAACTGCTGATCGCGCGCAGTGCGGCGAAAGTGATCGAGGCGATGGCGGACGCCGACCTGCTGGGGCCGCTGCTGGCGGGAATCGTCGAGCCTGCGCGGCTCGCCCGAGTGATCGCCATCGAGATTGCGCGGAGCGACCTGCCGGACGCAGTGTTGCGGCTCGCGGCGGCTGCCGTGCGGGTCGAGGATGACGCCGATCGTCTACGCGAAAGGCTCAAGCTTTCCAACGCCGAGCACGAACGGCTCGCCGCCGCCGCGCGCGGTCTTGCCGGGATGCATGGGCGGGAGGCGCCGCCGGGTTTTGGAGAACTGCGCTTGTTGCTGTTCGAGCGCGGTCGCCAAGGCTCGCTCGACTCGCTCGCTCTGGCGCATGCTGAAAGCGGCGCTGCGGGCGATGACGCGCGTTGGCTTTCGGCTTGGCGCTTCTGCCGCGACACGCCTATTCCACGATTGCCCTTTGGCGGCGCGGACATTGTCGCGCGGGGCGTGCGGCCGGGGCGCGGCGTAGGGGCCGCGCTGAAAATCCTGCAGGCGAATTGGATTCGGGCTGGATTCCCTAGGGAGCCGGAGACGTTGGCGCGGTTGCTGGAGGAGGCGATGCGACTGGCCGGGTAGGACTATTCTAGTGCGTATCCATTGTTGGCGGACCCAGATGCTGCTCTACGCGCCGCACACGTGCATCCAAGTCGCTGATCAGCATCCCGTGGCCGACGACAGAGGAATGATATTCAATCACCGCACGCCGCAAGCCCACGAACTGCTCGCCAGTCTCCTTGCGGACGAGGTCAAACTTCGAATCGATTTTTGCATTAGTCAGAACAAAGTCAGAGGCTACGTCGGCGCGCAGCGACCCTATCTTCCCGGTTAGATCGATGCGCATATCAGCCATTTCGGAGCGTATATCAGCCACTTCCGCGCGTATGTTGCGCAGCAGTTCCAAAATCAGGTTACCCGGCGCATCGCTCAACGAAGCCATTCTTCAAACCCCAACATTGCCCGCTTTTGCAGATATTGTATAGCTCGCCCTTACGCTTTCGTGACGGCGCCCCGAACCGCGAAATCGTGTAGAAGCCCGTCACCCCCATAACCGGAGTCCGCCCGTGTCCTCCTCCTATACCTATCCCGCCGTCACCTTGCTGATCGACAATGTCTGGCGCCCGGCCGAGAAGGGCGGCACGATACCGGTGCTCGATCCCGCGA
Source organism: Hyphomicrobiales bacterium (assembly GCA_043746145.1). Classification (GTDB taxonomy): domain Bacteria; phylum Pseudomonadota; class Alphaproteobacteria; order Rhizobiales; family Beijerinckiaceae; genus Roseiarcus. The sequence continues at coordinate 7,241 of JAYTRP010000428.1, forward strand.
CCGGGGAGACGCTGAACACCGTAGCGAAAGCGACTACGGAAGACCTCGACGCGGCGCTCGCTTCGGCGGCGAAAGGCTTCGCAGTCTGGCGCAAGACTTCCGCCTACAATCGCTACAAGATCATGCGCAAAGCGGCCGACATCCTGCGCGAGCGCGCCGATTACATCGCTTGGCTGATGACGCGCGAGCAGGGCAAGCCCGTCAAGGAAGCCAAGATGGAGACGCTCGCGGGCGCCGACATCATCGACTGGTTCGCCGAAGAGGGCCGCCGCACCTACGGGCAAACGATCCCCGCGCGCGCCGACAACGTCATGCAGGTGACGTTCAAGCAGCCGGTCGGCCCGGTCGCGGTGTTCACGCCGTGGAATTTCCCGATCAACCAGATCGTGCGCAAGCTCTCGGCGGCGCTGGCGGCGGGATGCTCGATCATCGCCAAGTGCCCCGAGGAGACGCCGGCATCGCCGGCCGAGCTGTTTCGCGCCTTCGTCGACGCGGGCGTTCCCGCCGGCGTAGTCAATCTGGTCTACGGCGTTCCCTCCGAGATCTCGGAATATCTGATCCCGCATCCGACCATCCAGAAGATCTCGTTCACCGGCTCGACGCCGGTCGGCAAGCATCTCGCCTCGCTCGCCGGCAAGCATATGAAGCGCGCCACAATGGAGCTGGGCGGTCATGCCCCGGTGATCGTCTGCGCGGATGCTGACATTCCCATGGCGGCGAAGGTCATGGCGGGCTCGAAATTCCGTAACGCAGGCCAAGTCTGCGTTGCGCCGACCCGCTTCATCGTGGAAAAGCCTGCTTTCGATGAATTCCTCGACGCATTCACCGAGGCGGCGAAGAAGATCAAGGTTGGCAGCGGGCTAGAGCCTTCAACCGAGATGGGACCGCTCGCTAACGAGCGGCGCGTTCCCGCGCTTGAGGCGCTGATCGAGGACGCGGTCAGCAAGGGCGCCGAGCTTCGCACGGGCGGACGCAGGATTGGCAACAAGGGCTATTTCCTTGAGCCGACGGTGCTCGCCAATGTGCCGCTTAACGCGCGCATTATGAACGAGGAGCCGTTCGGCCCGGTCGCGATCGTCAACCCGTTCAATACGCTTGATGACGCGATTGAGGAGGCGAACCGCCTGCCCTTCGGTCTCGCCGCCTACGGCTTCACGCGCTCGACCGCCAACGCGCATGCAATCGGCCAGCGCGTGGAAGCGGGCATGACCTCGATCAACCACCTTGGCCTTGCGCTGCCCGAGGTTCCCTTCGGCGGCATGAAGGATTCCGGCTACGGCACGGAGGGCGGCTCCGAGGCGATCGAGGCCTATCTCGTGACCAAGTTCGTCACCACCGCAGCGTAAGACTCCCGCCCGCGCCAAAGCGATTGGCGCGGGCGATCCGGAGGACGAGCCACGAGAGGCGCTGTTAACTCATCGAAGCTTTGGCTCACCTCGAAGGCGACGTCATCATCGCAGAACATTTGTCTCCGGACAGGCGCCAGTAGAAGCACCTGAACGACCGCAGGGCGAGGAAGGACGATGATCGAAGCGATAGTCGCTTGGGCGCTGACGCCAATATCAGGCGCGGACGATCACGCCATCGAGCCAGTTCTCGCCTGGCATGGGCGGTTGATGGTCGCCAGTTGGGGCGTGATTCTGCCGGTCGGCGTAACGATCGCGCGCTATTTCAAGGTGACCCCGCGCCAGGACTGGCCGCGTCAGCTCGACAACAAATTCTGGTTCTACAATCATCGGCGGCTGCAATGGCTCGGCGTAGCGACAATGTCGCTGGCCCTCGTTTTCGCGCTTCAGCGGTCCGGCGAAAACTCGAGCGCCGCCGCCTCGGCGCATCGCCTGATTGGCTGGATGGTTGTTGCGGCCGGCTGGACTCAAGTCGCCGCCACATGGTTTCGCGGCACGAAGGGGGGCCCGACCGAGCCGGAGCTGCGTGGCGACCATTATGACATGACGCCCCGAAGGGTTGCGTTTGAAGCCTTGCACAAGTGTCTCGGATGGACCGCGATCGCTTTTGCTGCCGCTGGGATGTTTTTGGGTCTCGTGATCACGGATGCGCCGCGATGGATGCCGCTGACACTCGCCCTTTGGTGGATCGTCTACGGCGCTTCGGCGGGCGGGCTTCAAGCCAAGGGCTGGCGCGTCGATACCTACAGAGCGATCTGGGGACCCGATCCCTCCCTCCCCGGCAATAGGCGTGCGTCAAGCCGCTTCAACGTTTCGAGGCGCTCAGGGCGCGCCCGCCAATAAGCGCGCGGCGTCTCTCGCCGTTGTGACAGCAAGCATAGACTTCGCAATTCGCGCTGTAGCCTTCTCTGACCCGCCGACGCCGCAGCATCGATCCACTTAATCGCGAGGGATCTGCGCCGCCCCTTGCGGGACTCACGCCATTAGTTTATATGTGAACTATGCAGCCGCGACGCCTTTTGCGGCCTCGTTCGTTTCGAGGGACTCCGATGCCCGTCTACAAAGCTCCCGTCGCCGACACGCTGTTTCTGCTCACCGACGTTTTCGACTACCAGCGTTATTCGAACCTGCCTCGCTTCAGTGAAGCGCCGCTTGATGTGGTCGAGGCGGTGCTGACCGAGAGCGCGAAATTCGCGGAGGAAGTCTTGCAGCCGCTCAACGCGCTTGGCGATCGCGAGGGCTGCACGCGGCTCGAGGACGGCTCGGTGACGACGCCCAAGGGGTTCAAGCAAGCCTACAAGGCTTTCGTCGAAGGCGGATGGGTCGGCATCTCAGGCGATCCCGAGTTTGGCGGCCAGGGCCTGCCGCATTTTCTCGGCGTCGTTGTCAGCGAGTACGTCAACGCGGCCAACCAGGCGTTCGCGATGTATCCAGGCCTGACCAATGGCGCGACGGCGGCGATGATGATTCACGCCAATGACGAGATCAAGCGCGTATACGCACACAAGACCACCAGCGGCGAGTGGACCGGCACCATGAACCTGACCGAGCCGCAATGCGGGACGGATCTCGGCATGATCAAGAGCCGCGCCACGCGCAATGAGGACGGCTCGTTCTCGATCTCGGGCCAGAAGATTTTCATCTCGTCGGGCGAGCACGATCTCGCCGACAATATCGTGCATCTCGTGCTCGCCCGCATCGAGGGCGCGCCGGCGGGCGTCAAGGGTATCTCGTTGTTCGTCTCCCCGAAGTTCCTGCCGAAGGCGGACGGATCGGTCGGCGAACGCAATGGCGTCAGTTGCGGCTCGATCGAGCACAAGATGGGCATCCACGGCAATTCGACTTGCGTGATGAATTACGACGGGGCCAAGGCTTGGCTGATCGGCGAGGAAAATCGCGGTCTCAACGCCATGTTCGTCATGATGAACGGCGCCCGGCTCGGCGTCGCCGTGCAGGGCCTCGCGCAATCCGAGGTCGCCTACCAGAACGCCGCAGCTTACGCGAAGGATCGGCTGCAAGGACGCTCGCTGACCGGCGTGAAATCGGCTGACAAGCCCGCCGATCCGATCATAGTCCACCCCGATGTGCGCCGCATGCTGCTCGAGATCCGCGCCTTCAACGAAGCGGCTCGCGCGCTAATGGTCTCCGTCGCGCTGGGCGAGGACGAGGCGCTAGGCTCGCCAGACCCGGCGACGCGCCGCGCCGCCGACGATAGAATCGGTTTGCTGACGCCGGTATTGAAGGGCGTGCTGAGCGACGTCGGCTTTGCCAATACGGTGAAGGCGCAGCAGGTTCTGGGCGGCCACGGCTACATCGCCGAATGGGGCATGGAGCAGTTCGTGCGCGATGCGCGTATCGCGATGATCTACGAAGGCGCCAACGGCATCCAGGCGCTCGATTTGGTTGCCCGCAAGCTGCCCAAGGACGGCGGGCGCGCTATCACGGCGTTCTTCGGCGAGGTGAACGGCTTTGTCGTCTCCAACAAAGAGGACGAGGCGCTCGCGCCCTATCTCGCTCCGGTCAAGGCCGCGGTCGGCCAGTTGCAGCAGGCGACGATGTGGCTGATGCAGAACGGCATGAAGAACCCCGACAATGCAGGCGCGGCGTCGACCGACTACATGCACCTGTTCGGATTGACGGCCCTGTCGTATATGTGGGCGCGGATCGTCAAAGCCGTACTGGCGCGTCAGAAAGAGGGCAACAGCAACCCTGCGCTCGATTCGAAGCTGACGCTGGCGAAATTCTTCAATGCGCGCGTGTTGCCCGAAGGCGCGGCGCATCTGGCGCGCATCGCCAGCGGTGCGGAAACGCTGATGACGCTGCCGGCGGAAGCGTTCTAACCGCTCCTCCCTATCGCGGGAGAGCGGGTTAAAAGAAGGAGCGAGGCGCATGGGAGCGGAACTGATCGGAGGCTGCCAGTGCGGCGCCGTTCGTTATCGCCTGCACGCCACGCCGACCGGCGCCAGCATCTGTCATTGCCGCATGTGCCAGAAGGCCGGCGGCTCGCCCTATATGGCTTTCGCGCCGGTTGAGACTCGGGATTTTTCGATCATCAGCGGCAAGCTTGGCATTTTCAAAAGCTCAGAGATCGCCGAACGCGGCTTTTGCGCGAACTGCGGCACTCCGCTGACTTTTCGAAGCCTAAGCTCCTCGCGGATCAGCATGACGATCTGCTCGCTCGACGACCCCAATGCGGTCGCCCCCGAGTTCCAACTCGACGCCGAATTTGCCGTCGGCTGGGTTGGCGATTGCCTGACAAAGCCAAACACCCCCATCGCCGACTGGCTCAAGTCGAAAGCCATTGCCGATGTCGGCAGCCATCAACATCCCGATAGAGACGCTTAAAGGAGAGCCGCATGACTGAAGCTTTCATCTACGACCATGTCCGCACCCCACGCGGGCGCGGTAAAGCCGATGGCTCGTTGCATACGGTGACGACGCTTCAGCTCGCCGCGACCGCGCTGAAGGCGATCAAGGATCGCAACCACCTAGGCCAGCAAGAGATCGACGACGTCGTGATGGGCTGCGTCGATCCCGTCGGCGAGGCCGGCGGCGATATCGCACGCATGGGCGCGCTGGCGGCGGGCCTGGGCGACGGCGTGCCCGGCGTGCAGCTCAACCGTTTTTGCGCGTCGGGCCTCGACAGCGTCAATTTCGCATCCGCCCAGGTCATGTCTGGCCAGCATGATCTCACGATCGGCGGCGGCGTCGAATCGATGAGCCGCGTCGGCATTGGCGCGGCGGGCGGCGCCTGGGTTGCGGATCCCTCGCTGGCGGTCCAGATCTATTTCATGCCGCAGGGGATATCAGCGGACCTGATCGCCACCAAATACGGCTTCTCGCGCGACGACGTCGACGCCTACGCCGTGCAGTCGCAGAAGCGCGCCGCCGCGGCGTGGGGCGAGGGTCGGTTCAAGGGCTCGATCGCGCCCGTGAAGGACATTAACGGGATTACGCTGCTCGACCGCGACGAGCACATGCGCCCCAACACCGATATGCAGTCGCTCGCGAGCCTGAAGCCTGCATTCGTCATCCCCGGCGAGCAGGGCGGGTTCGACGCCGTCGCGACGCAGGCGCATCCCGAGATCGAGCGCGTCATCCACGTGCATCACGCCGGCAACTCGTCGGGCATCGTCGACGGCGCTGCCGCGGTGCTGGTCGGCAGCGAGGCGATGGGGCGCAC
>JAYTRP010000429.1:0-4235 GCA_043746145.1 Hyphomicrobiales bacterium
GACAGCGTATCGCCTCCAATGAGTTCGTTGAGCTTTCGAGATTGCGACGCGGTGATGGTTTTCAGCGGGCTCTCGTTGAGCTCCCGGTTCCAGATCGAATCGTAGTCTTTCCCTTTCACGCTCGGTCGGCGAGACAGAATGATCAGGTTGAGAATCGGCCACCACAAGAGGCGGGGCGTCTCAATCACTCGCTGATCGGAAAGAAACTCCTTGAGGTAGCGACGCATCGACCAATAGTCGGTCGCCTCGGGCGTGCCGAGGTTTACGATCAGAACGCCCACTGAACCGCTCTTTACGGGAGGGTGACTCGTCGGCCGGGCTTGCGCGAATGCGTGAGGGGGAGATGCGTTCATTGGCTATAACCATCGCGCATGAGTAAAGAACCCCCCTCCCTAACCCTCCCCCACGAGGGGGGAGGGCACGTTTCCCGACACTCGCCACACCCCCTCCCCCCTCGTTGGGGGAGGGGGTGTGGGAGGGGCGTCGCGTCGCCAACTCGGATCATTTTCACGTCGCGGGCGTAAAGTTAGTCGCCACTCCGTTGATGCAATAGCGCTGCCCCGTCGGTGGCGGGCCATCGGGAAATACGTGGCCCAGATGCGAGCCGCAGGTAGCGCAATGCACCTCCGTGCGCGACATGCCCCAAGATCGATCCGTCGTCGTGCCTACCGAGCCCTCGACCGGATCGTTGAAACTCGGCCAACCCGTGCCGCTCTCGAACTTGCGCTGCGATTCGAACAAAGGCTGATCGCAGCCGGCGCAGGTAAACGTGCCCGGGCGCTTCTCGTAGTTGAGCGCGCAAGAGCCCGCTCGCTCGGTGCCGTGCTCGCGCATGACATGATATTGCTCCGGCGTCAGGCGTTTGCGCCATTCGGCGTCGGTGTGGGTAACTGGGTAGCTATGAGCGTCCATCGGGGTCTCCTCGAACGTTTTACGGCGCAGCGGAATATTAGATCAAACGACGCTTACCGCTGCTCGCTCAGACTTGGCCATGAATTGCGCGCGCGCAAGGGCCGCGAAGACGCCATCACGGGCGACAAGCTCTTCAAATGATCCGGTTTCGACGATTCGGCCCTTCTCGAACACCAGGATCAGGTCGGCGTTGCGCACGGTCGCCAGCCGATGAGCGATCACAAAGGTGGTGCGCCCACGCCTCGCGGCGTCGAGCGCCTTTTGCAACCGCGATTCGGTGCCCGCGTCCAGCGCGCTAGTCGCTTCGTCAAACACCATGATCGTCGGGTCTTTCAGCAGCGCGCGCGCAATCGCAAGCCGCTGGCGTTCGCCGCCCGAAAGGTTGCGCCCGCGCTCGCCGACCATGGTTTGTAGGCCCTGCGGCTGGCTCCTTACGAAATCGGCGGCCTGCGCGAGATCGAGCGCGCGCTCGATCTCGGCCGTTGTGGCGTCGGGCTTGCCGATGCGCAAATTGTCCTCGATCGTGCGAGCGAACAGGTACGGCTCCTGGAACACGACGCCAATGTTCGCCCGCAACGAATCGAGCGTCATGTCGCGCAGATCGCGCCCGTCGATCGTGATGCGCCCGTCGCGCGGATCATAGGCGCGGTGTAACATTAAAAGCGTCGTCGTTTTGCCCGAGCCGGTGCCGCCGACTAGCGCGATGGTGCGCCCGACCGGCGCGTCGAAGTCGACGCCGTCGAGCGCGTCACGGTCGCCGCCGTAGGAGAACGCCACTTTCTCGAAACGCACGTGCCCCTTCAGCCGCCCTACCGCCACCGCTCCAGGCCGGTCGACGATCGCCGACTTGGCTGCGAGTACATCGAAGAACTGCCCGATCTGCGCCGACGCGCCGAACATGTAGTTGACGAAATTCTTGGTCTGTTCGAGCCTGCCGACTAGCCCGGTAGCGAGGCCCATGAAGGCGACGATCTCGCCGAGCGTGGTCTTGCCCTGCATGTCGAGCCAGACGCCGACGATGAAGATCGCGGTCAGGGTAAAGGTCGCGCTCGCCTTGGTGGTGATATTAGCGAACGCCCACCAGGTCAGCACGGGATATTGCGCTTCGAGGAAACGCGCTCCCATCTCACGCAACGTGCGCGCCTCGCCTTCGATACGCGTGAAGCTCTGAATCACCGGCAGATTGCCGAGCACGTCGGAGACCAGCTTGGCCATATCAGCGTGGGCGTCGTTCGCTTCGCCCTGGTTCACCTGCGTCCTGGAAACGACGTAGTTCATCGCGAAGGCGAAGAAGAGCATCAGCGCGATCAGGATCGCGCCCAGTCGCCAGTTCACGAAAAGCGTTAGCGGCAGCATCACGAACAACGAGACAAACGCGGCGCAATGTTCGCGAAAGAACAGCAGCCAGAGCCCGAACATTTGGTTCGAGCTCTCGATCATGATCTTCAACAGCCGCCCGGTATGCGTGTCGCCATGATAGCTCGCCGGCAGGCGCATCAGATGGTCGAAGAAATCCGCCATCACCGCGAACCGCCGCCGCTGCGAGAGCCGATCGGAATATAGCGACACCAGCACGCTCACGCCAATCGAGAACAGGCCAAAGCCCACCCAGAGACCGATCCACGGGCCGATATCCCCCCATTGCGGCTTGGCTCCCGAACCCTGTGCGCCGGCTAACCTGTCGATCACCCGGCCAAACACCAGCGGTTCGCCGAACGCCGTCGCGGCAAGGGCGAGATTGGCGACGATAAGCGCGAGCGAAGGCTTCCACTCCGGCCGCAATTGGAGCAGCACGCGGGCGTATAGGCGGAGAAACAGCATCAAGCGCCGGGGTAGGAGGATTGGACGCTTGTAGACGAGAGCGGGGCTGCCGGAAAGGCAACGTCTTCGCCCTCCGACCCTCAGCTCAAAATTGAGCGGCGGCGATCAATCATCCTGGGTCCAATTCTTCGCCCTGGCGACCGCCTTGTTCCACTTCCCGTAAAGTCGAGCGCTGGTCTCGGCATCTATGGTCGGCGTCCAGCGGGCGTCCTCGCCCCAGTTCTCACGGATGTCGTCGGTCGAGCGCCAGTAGCCGACCGCGAGGCCGGCAGCGTAGGCGGCGCCGAGCGCGGTCGTCTCGATCACCTTGGGGCGCACCACCGGCGCGCCGATCACGTCGGCCTGGAACTGCATCAGCAGGGTGTTGACTGTCATGCCGCCGTCGACCCGGAGTTCGCGTAGCTCAACGCCGCTGTCGCGCGCCATTGCGTCCAGCACCTCGCGGGTTTGAAAGGCGGTCGCCTCCAGCGCGGCGCGAGCGAGATGTCCTTTGCCGGCGAACCGCGTCAGGCCGCCGATCAGTCCTCGCGCGCCAGCGTCCCAGTGAGGAGCGTAGAGTCCGGAGAAGGCAGGCACGAAGATCACGCCGCCGTTGTCGGAGACGCTACGCGCCAGCGGCTCGATTTCAGCCGCCGAGCCGATGATTCCCAGATTGTCCCGCAGCCATTGCACCAGCGCGCCGGCGATCGCGATCGACCCTTCGAGCGCGTAAACCGCAGGCGCGGCGCCGAGCTTGTAGGCCAGCGTCGTCAGCAGACCGTGGGTGGAAGGAGAGGGCGTTTCGCCTGTGTTCATCAGGAGAAAGCAGCCGGTGCCGTAGGTGTTCTTGGCCTCGCCGGGCGCCAGGCAGGCCTGACCGAGCAACGCGGCGTGTTGGTCGCCGAGCAGGCCAGCGAGCGGAACGCCTTCCAGCAAGCCGCGGCAGATCCCGTAGACCTCGCTCGATGAGTGGATTTCCGGCAGGCATGCCTTGGGTATGGCGAGCAATGACAGGATTTCGTCGTCCCAATCCAGCGTCGCAAGGTTCATCAATTGTGTACGGGCCGCGTTGGTCACGTCGGTGACGTGCAAGCCGGCGAGTTTATAGGCCAGCCAGGAATCCACCGTGCCGAAAGCGAGGTCGCCCGCCCGCGCGCGCGCCTCGGCGCCCGCGACATGGTCGAATAGCCAGCGCAGCTTTAACCCGGAAAAGTAGGTCGCGAGCGGTAGGCCTGTCTTGCCGCGCAACCGATCCGGCCCATGCCCGCGCGCGAGTTCCGCCACTAGAGATTCGGTGCGCGTATCCATCCAGACGATCGCGTTCGACAGCGGCTTGCCGGTCGCGCGATCCCAGATGAGCGTGGTCTCGCGCTGGTTGGCGACACCGACCGCGGCAAGGTCGGTTCCCGCCAATCCTGCCCGCGCTAGCGCCTCTGCGATGACACCCTGCGTGGCGGTCCAGATCTCCTCCGGATCATGCTCGACCCAGCCGGATCTCAGCATGATCTGGCGGTGCTCGCGCT
>JAYTRP010000430.1:0-4228 GCA_043746145.1 Hyphomicrobiales bacterium
GGACGCTCGTTTCCGCTGACGATATTCGTCAACGAGGGGCCGCTTTCGCTTCTTCCGCCGGAACTGGACGCTAACGACGCGTGGTGCGAAGCGGCAGAATCGATCCTGCTCGAGGCGCTCGATCCGACGGCGGATTTCGAAACGATCGTGCAAGCTGCGGCAAATTTGACGCCGCCGTCGATGCAACCACGCGCCGCGGAATTGGCAGGCATCGAGGAATTGCCGGAGGGCGCGGTGCTCGTTCGTGATATCGATCGTGAACTTGGGCTCGCGTTTCGCGCCGCACGCAGATTTGGCCACCGCCGGGCCTTCGCTTCGCAAAGCTTCTGGTGGACGATCGGCGGCGATGGCTATCCGCCGTTAGCGCTTTCCGTTTTAGGCCTGCCGCCGCCGACTCGGTTTGCCGATATGCTGACCGGCGCCTTCGCGCAGCCTCTGATGGAGGTAGGCCATGATGGCTAAGTTCCTGATTCGCGCAGGCGCCGCTTGCCATGTCGGCAAGGTGCGCACGCTCAACGAAGATAATTGGCTCGCCAAGCCCGAGATCGGGCTATGGGTGGTCGCCGACGGCATGGGCGGTCACGGCGGCGGCGATATCGCGAGCGCCGCCGCCGTGGCCGCGCTGCGCGATATTTTGCCCCCGCAATCGGCCGCCAACCTGCTTCGCGAATTTGAGGATGCGATCGCCAGGGTAAACAGCGATCTGCGAACGCTTGCCGCCGATCGATCGCTCTTGGTCGTCGGTACGACGCTCGCTGCTGTGATGATCGTCGAAGCGCATTTCGCCTGCGTGTGGTGTGGCGATAGCCGCGTCTACAGGCTGCGGGCCGGGGAGCTTGTCCAACTCTCGCGCGATCATTCCGAAGTGCAGGACCTGATCGAAAGCGGCGTGCTCAACAAGGAGGAAGCCAAATCCTGGCCGCGCCGCAATGTCGTCACGCGTGCGCTCGGCGCGACTGATCATGCCGCGCTCGACATTGTCGATGGACCCGTAATCGCCGGCGATCGATTTCTGCTCTGCACGGACGGCTTGACCCTGCACGTGGAAGACGCCGAGATCGCCACGGCCCTGCTCGGGATGAAAGACCCACAACAGACTTGCGACGAGTTGGTCGCGCTGGCGCTCGTGCGCGGCGGCGCGGATAATGTCACGGTCGTACTTGTCGCTTGCGAGTTGAACGAGCGCACCGTCGTTTTGCAAAGCCTTGGCTGACCGGCTGTGCGGATGAGCCGACGGCTCTAGCGGACAGCGTCAGCGATAACGGCGTCAACCTGCGCTTTTATAGTTTTGAAAGCGGCGATTTCCGCCTCGCTAGCGGCGACGATGAGGTGAGCATCGCTCGCTTGTGGATTGCTTGCCTGCACATTGCTTGGCTGCATGTTGGTTGCCGGGTTTGCTTGAACCTCGGAGCCCAAATGCGGCAACGGATCGACGGCGACGCCGTTCACATGAAATTCAAAATGCAGATGCGGACCCGTCGAAAGCCCGGTGTTGCCGGAATAGGCGATGATCTGCCCTTGCTTGACGTCCGTTCCCGGGCTTATCCCAGCAAAGATTTCGGAAAGATGCGAATAGGAGGTCTCAAATCCTGAATGCGCTATCCGGACGTGATTGCCGTAGCCAGAAACGGGTCCGGCGATTTCTATTTTGCCGTCAGCCGCCGCGCGCACGGGGCTACCCACGGGGGCGCCAAAATCAATGCCCGCGTGCAGCCGGACGATATGCAGGATCGGATGATAGCGCATTCCAAACAGCGACGTCACCGGCACGCCCTTGATTGGCGCCAGAATTCCATGGACGCTCACCGCTCCGCTATCGGCGATGCCGGTGGGGCGGGCATGGGGCCGGAGAGGCGGCTGCGGCGTCGACGCGGTGGGCGAGGTCGAAGGGGCGGGAACCCCGCCCATCCCTGTCTTGGGATCGAAACAGCGAAAGGACCCATCCTCTCCCGCAAATGAATAGCAATCAAACACACCGGCGGAGCCGTTCAGGCCGACGTAGACGATCTTTCCCGACATTCGCGACTTTCCTCGAAAATCGCGGGTGAATAAAACTCGAATGGCCTCATCGGCGGGTAGCGCCGCTTTCATATCGCCTAGGCTGTCGAGCAATTGTATCGCCTCGCGGATAACCGGTTCCGGCATCCCGTTTCTCAGGCCAGCGCTGTAGACGCCGTCCGCGAGCGTGAAGTGAGTGGCGGCGTTCGCGTTGGCGCCGAGGTCGTCGATCAAACCTTCGGGCGCTGTCGGCTGCGCGGCTTCGCCATATTGGCCATCGTCGGCTAGGGCGATTGTGCCGTAATATTCGCGGTCGAGGTACATCGCGAATTGGGTGACGCGATAGGCGCCGGACGGATCGAGCGCGCCCTGCGCCACCGCGACGCTCAGCGCTGGCAAGGTCTGGATCTTGTAGACGTCCCTCGTGGCGTTTTCCGTCAGGCGCGCACTGTCTTCGGTGTAACCGTACGCGATCAGCAGATCGGCGATCTTCTCGGCGACAACCGTCCTGAAGATCGCTTGCTTGATCTGCGGCCTCAGCGTGGGCGTAACCTCAAAGCGATTGCTGTTGGCGTCGCTCAGAATCTGCGATTGCGCGCCCGCGGGTGTATCCGCCCCTCCGTCATCGTCAAAGCCGGCTTCCGTTTGCGTCGCGTCCGGCTGTCCCGCGCTTAGTGCAGTATTTTCAGTCAACTGCGCCGCCAAGGCGTCAGCTTCCTGTCCAGCCTCCGGAAACTTGCTCATGTAGCTCCCGTCCGCGGAGGCTAGCCGCGTTTCAAGAAAGAACGCGTCGCCTTCGATTTTCGGTCCGCCGGCGGCGAGCTTGAGGGGAAGCGAGACGCGAAATGAGCGCGGCGTGACCGAGGTTGGGCGGGGAACCAGAACAGGATCGCCGGGCCGATCGATGATTGTGGAGATCCTCACAGCGCTCGGAGAAGGATTGGGCGCAATCGTAATCTGCGCGTGCTGAGCGGAAGGCTCAGACGCTTGCTGTCTGCGAGGTAGCGAGCGCCAGACGATCAGCGACGCGCAAACACAGAAAACCGCCAAGGAGGCCGCCAGAATTAGCCAGCCGGTGCGCCCGTTCACGAGACAACCAGCGCACACACATCAAGGCAAAAATATTGTTTGTTCTGGCGCCACATCGCGATCTCGTCCAACACGAAGCTGGCTTAGCGGGGCTGCGTAAAACTGGCAAGAAAGCGGGACGCTCCTGTCAATCGCGGCGTTGCGGCCGGGATAGCGGACCGTAATGCTTCTTTGCGAGCGGCCGCTGCGACCCTCTTCGATTCTGAAGAAGGGGCTGAAGCGTTGGAGACGGGAACATGCGCATTTCAACCAGAACATTCGCAGCCGTTACGGCGATTCTGTCCACGTTGCTATTGCTTGGGACGAGCGCCAATACAAGTCTCGCCTACTCTAGCGGCGGAACAGGCGGCGCATCTGGCGGCGCCTCCGGCACGGGCGCGTCAGGCACGGGCGCATCAGGCACGGGCGCGTCAGGTACCGGCGCGTCAGGCACGGGTGCGTCAGGCACAGGCGCTTCAGGCGCGTCGGGCACGGGCACGGGCACGGGCACGGGCACGGGAGCAAGTTCTGGAACCGGCTCCGGTTCGGGCGCAGGAACAGGCGCAAGCTCCGGAAACAGTTCGGGCGGCAGCACGGGTGGGGGTGGCGCGGGGAGCACGGGAAGCGGCGGTAACCCTCACTTTAACGCACCCTCGCATACAAACGACAACTCTGTTTCCTGCAGCGTCGGAACAAATCTGCCGGAGCCTTCACGCTACGGGTCTCCGGATGAGGCGGTGAAGGCGATCTCGCGCGCGACGCAGCACTTTATCGAGCGTTGCAACTGCAAATCTCAGGCCTGCATCGCCGACGCGTTGGATCGGTACGCCGAAGCGCTGGCCGTCGTGGCGCCCAGGCTGCCTGCGCGACTGCGAAACTTGCCGACCATCGTCGCTGCCGCGGCACAGCATGTTCGGGCAGCCCGCACAAAGGTCGAAGCGGTGAGGATCTTGCAAGTCGCTGTGGCGACCGTGCAAAAGGAGATCAACCTCGTCCGCGTCGAAAATCCCGACGCTATGCCGAGCGACACGCGCGCCGCTGGCTTCGTGGCGGGCACTCTGGAAAAAGCCGCTCTGTCGCTCGAGCGTCCCTCGGCCATCTAAGCCGCATGATCTCAACTTCTTCCTCGACCATCCAGACTTGCCCCTCGGCTGTGGACGTC
>JAYTRP010000431.1:0-12804 GCA_043746145.1 Hyphomicrobiales bacterium
TTGAGGGCGGCCAAAGCCGTCTTGAGAGTAGGTGCTGCATGCGCTTCCGCACCGGCCGCGGGGTCTTCTGCGAGCCCGCGCGGGAGGTCGAGGTAGCGCTAAATTTATGGCCCCGCTGATTTCGGTTCAGAAGCTTTGCAAGAGTTTCCCGGGCGTGCGGGCGCTGCATGACGTCGAGTTCGAGCTCAATGAGGGCGAAGTCCACGCGGTTATGGGCGAGAACGGCGCTGGGAAATCCACGCTGATGAAAATTCTCGCGGGCGTGTACGTCAGAGATTCCGGCGAGATTGTCTTCAAGGGCCAGCCGATCAATCTGAATAGCCCGCGCGATGCTCAGGCTGCGGGAATCGGCATCATTCATCAGGAACTGCAACTGATGAACGACCTGACCGTGGCGCAGAACATTTTCATCGGGCGCGAGCCGCGACGCGCCTTCGGGCTGCTGCTCGACGAGAACGCGCTCAACCGCAAAACTCGCGAGTTGCTGGCGCATATGAGCCTAACGCTCGACCCACGCACGATTGTCGGCACGTTGACGGTCGCCAAACAGCAAATGGTCGAGATCGCCAAGGCGCTGTCCTACGACAGTCGCGTGCTGATTATGGACGAGCCGACGGCGGCGCTCAACAATGCCGAGATCGCCGAACTGTTCAAGATGATCCGCGAACTCAAGAGCCGCGGCGTCGGGATCGTCTATATCTCGCACAAGATGGACGAACTGAAGCAGATCGCCGATCGCGTCACGGTGCTTCGCGACGGCGAATATGTCGCGACTGTCGACGCCGCTGCGACGCCGATCGAGCGCATTATCGGGCTGATGGTTGGTCGCACGATCAGCGACGCGCGGATCGAGGGCGCTAGGGCCGCTGGCGAAATCGCGCTCGAGGTGCGCAATCTCAACTGTGGACCGCTGGTGCGTGACGTGAGCTTCACGCTGCGCAAAGGCGAAATCCTGGGCTTTGCCGGGTTGATGGGCGCGGGCCGCACCGAGGTCGCGCGCGCGGTGTTCGGCGCCGACGCTCCGCAGTCGGGCGAGGTGATCGTCGCTGGCCGCAAGGTGAGCATCCGCGCGCCTCGGCAGGCGGTCGCGAACGGCATCGGCTATCTCTCCGAGGACCGCAAACGCTTCGGGCTCGCGGTCGGCATGAACGTCGAATCAAACATTGTCATGTCCAATCTCGAGAAATTCCTGAGCCTGAGCTTTTTCCTTAGGAAACAGGCGATCCGGAAAACCGCGGAACGTTACATCCGGATGCTCAACATTCGCACGCCGTCGTCGACGCAGGAGGTTCGCCTGCTGTCGGGCGGCAACCAGCAGAAGATCGTCGTCGCCAAATGGCTGTCGCGCGATTGCGACATCCTTTTTTTCGACGAGCCCACGCGCGGCATCGACGTCGGCGCAAAGGCGGAGATTTACAAGCTGCTGCGATCGCTCGCCGACGAGGGCAAGGCGATCGTGATGATCTCATCCGAACTGCCCGAGATTCTACGCATGAGCGACCGCATCGTCGTTATGTGCGAAGGGCGCATCACCGGCGAACTTTCCCCCGGCGAAGCGACGCAAGAACGGATCATGCAACTGGCGACCCAACGCGAATCCATGGCGGCTTGAGCACGATGGACAACCCGACAATCACTCCCGCCGCCGCTAGCGTCAGCCCTTTCCAGGGCGTGCGCGCGCGTTTCTTGGGCCCCGAGGCGCTGCAAAAGCTGCTCGCTTTTGCAGGGTTGGTGGCGTTGCTGATCTATTTCAGCTTCGCATCGCCCGAGTTCATGCAGTCCGACAATATGATCAACATATTGCAGGCGACGGCGGTCAACGGCGTGCTGGCGATCGCCTCGACCTTCGTCATCGTGACGGGCGGCATCGACCTTTCCGTCGGCACGCTGATGACGTTCTGCGCGGTCATGTGCGGCGTGTTCCTCACCTATTGGCATTTGCCGATGTGGACAGGGGTGGTCGCCGCCATCGCCACGGGCGCGCTCAGCGGCGGCGTTTCTGGCACGCTGATCGCCAAGATGAAAATCCCGCCGTTTATCGCGACGCTCGGCATGATGCTGACGCTCAAAGGTCTGGCGCTGGTAATCGCCGGGGACAAGCCGATCTATTTCAACGACACCGAAAACTTTTCGATGATTTCGCAGGACTCGCTGATTGGCTTGGCGCTGCCGAATTTCGCGGTCCCCAATGCCGCGCTGATCTTGTTCGTGGTGGCGATCCTGGCTTCAATCATGCTGGGCCGCACCGCGCTCGGCCGCTACACTTTTGCGCTCGGCAGCAACGAGGAGGCGGTGCGGCTTTCCGGCGTCAACGTCGACGCATGGAAGATCGCGATCTACGCACTCGGCGGCGGAATCTGCGGCATTGCGGGATTGCTGCTTGCGTCCCGCATCAACTCGGCCCAACCCGCGCTGGGGCAAGGATATGAACTCGACGCGATTGCGGCCGTCGTGATTGGCGGGACTTCGCTCAGCGGCGGCAAAGGCACGATCCTGGGCACTATCATCGGCGCTTTCGTGATGAGCGTGCTGACGAACGGCCTGCGCATTCTCTCCGTCGCGCAGGAATGGCAATTCGTCGTCACCGGCGCGATCATCATTCTGGCCGTCTATGCCGACAATCTCAGGCGCAAACGGGCTTAAACTCACAACCTTTCTCGGAGGCTTCGCCGCTTTCGAAAACCGTCGCCGCCTTACGGACTTTAGGGCGGTAAAAAGGGGAGCGCTCTCGAGCCGCTCTCGTCATCAGGGAAGGAAGACATCATGCAGACCAAATGGAAATTGGGTGCGGCGCTCGCCGCCATTCTCGCGCTGGGCGTCACGTCCGCAAGCGCCGACGACATCTATATCCCGCTCATCTCAAAAGGCTTCCAGCATCAGTTCTGGCAGGCCGTGAAGCTCGGCGCCGAGCAGGCCGCCAAGGCCGATGGCGTCAAGATTACTTTCGAGGGTCCCGAGACCGAGGCGATGGTTGATAAGCAGATTGACATGCTCGCCGCAGCGCTCGCCAAAAAGCCTTCCGCGCTTGGTTTTGCCGCCCTCGATTCGCAAGCGGCGACCCCGCTGCTGAAGAAGGCCGCGGCTGCGAAAATCCCCGTGATCGCGTTCGACTCCGGCGTCGACAGCGACATTCCGCTAACGACCTGCACGACTGACAATGTCGCCGCCGCCGGCCTCGCCGCCGACAAGATGGCGGAACTGATTGGCGATTCCGGCGAGGTCGCGCTGGTCGTGCACGACCAGACCAGCCGCACCGGCATCGATCGCCGCGACGGTTTCCTCAACGAGATGAAAGCCAAGCATCCCAACGTCAGTATCGTCAGCGTCCAGTACGGGGCCGGCGATCAGTTGAAGTCGACCGAGATCGCCAAGTCGATCCTGCAGGCGCATCCCAACCTGAAAGGCATGTTCGGCGCGAACGAAGGTTCGATCATCGGCGTGCTCAACGGCGCCAAGGAAGCGAAGCGCAAGATCGTCATCATCGGCTATGATTCCGGCAAGCAGCAGAAGCTCGCGATCGCTTCAGGCGAAGAGGCCGGCGCGATCACGCAGAACCCGATCGGCATCGGCAAGTGCGTCGTTGACTCCGCTGTAAAGGCTCTGAAAGGCGAGTCGTTGCCCAAGATCATCGATACGGGCTTCTATTGGTTCGACAAATCCAATATCGGCGACGCGAAGATCGCCGGGGTGCTCTACGACTGACACCTGATTTAGCAGGCGGGAAGGGCGCAAGCCCTCCCGCTTTCCCTCGGCTAAGGCGCGGGCGCACCTGCATTGAGTGCAATCGTGATCGAGCGTTGGCCAAATCTCCCCGGCCCTATAGGGGTAGCGCACGGGAGGCTGCGCCAATGCAGTCTCGGCCTTAGGAAGTCCGTCGTGCGCATCGGTCTCATGCTTTTTGCCGTTCTCGTCGGCGCTCTTCAGCCGCTTCAGGCGGTGGTGAACTCGCAGCTTGCCCAGCGCGGCGCTACGGTGATTTGGGCGGCCTCGATTTCCGCCGCGATCTCGTCGATCGCGCTCCTGGCGGTCGCGCTGTTCGTTTGGCGAATGCCGCCGCCATCGCTCGAGATATTGTTCTCGACGCCCCCGATATTATTCATGGGCGGGGTGCTGGGGGCCCTTATTCTCGTTATGATGATCCTCGTTGCGCCCCGGCTCGGGGTCGCGATGATGTCCGTGTGCTTTGTCGCCGGGATTGTCGTTTGCTCGTTGGCGCTCGACCAGTTTGGCGCTTTTGGGATGCCGCAGCAATCGTTGTCGGTGGGACGCGCGGCCGGCGCGGGCTTGATCGTCGTGGCGGTCATCCTCGTGCGCTTCTTCTGAGCCCGCATCGTCCAAGCTGGGCGGCTTCGCCATTGCATATTTGCAGCAGACTTGCGCAGATGGGCGCCATGTCCGACCCTTTCGCCTGCCCCGACCCGCTCGCCGAGCGACGATACGCCTACGCGCGTGCGGCGGCGGCGGAGGGCGACTGGCCTGCCGCGGCGGAGGTTTTGGAACAGGCATTGGAGCGTGCCCCTGCCTGGGCGCCGGCGCTGTTCGCGTTGGCTGAAGCGCGCGCCAAACTGGGCGATCACAAGAGCGCGGCCTTAGCCTACCTTGCGACGCTTGCCGCCGATCCGGAGGATCATCACGGCGCGGCGGCCAAGCTGGCGCTGCTCGAGGGCCGGGCCACCGAAGCGCTGCCTGCCGCCTATATCGCTCGCGTGTTCGACGATTACGCACCGCGATTTGACGAGCATCTGACCGGCGCGCTGGGATATCGCGGGCCGGAACTGATCACACAAGCGCTCGACTATGTCGCGCCCGGACGCTGCTTTGCGCGCGCGCTCGACCTTGGCTGCGGCTCTGGTCTCGCCGGTGCGGCGCTGCGCGCGCGGGTCGGCGAACTGGTCGGCGTCGATCTGTCGCCGCAGATGGTCGCCAGAGCGCGGGCGGGGGGCGCGTTCGACAGGCTTGTCGTCGCCGATCTTGTTGGGTTTCTCGGCTTGGAGCGCGAGGGCGCGGTCGATCTTGCGTTCGCCGCCGATGCGCTCGTCTATATCGGCGATTTGACCCTGGCGTTCGCCGCCGTGGCGGCCGCGTTGTCTCCTGATGGGCTGTTTGTGTTCACCGTCGAGGCGAAGGCGGGGGATGGCTACGAACTCGGCCCCGGACTGCGTTTTCGTCACTCGGTGAGCTATCTCCTGGCGAGCGCCGCCGCCGCCTCGTCGCGCTTGCTGCTCATCCTCTCGGCCTCGACCCGGAAGGAGGCGGCCAATGATGTTCCCGGCTTTCTTCTTGTGTTGCAACGTAATCTCCTACCTGCCGTAGGAACGATTGTACCGATCACCCCCTGCGATCTCGCCACGGCGGCTTTGGTTTGACTGTTCGGTGATTGGCCCGCAGAATCGCGGCATTGAGTTCGCCGCCAAACACGAAGATCGCCGCAATCGAATAGAAAAACACGAGCGCGATCATTACCGAGGCGAGCCCTGCGTAGGTCGAGACGTAGTTGCGCGCGTATTCGCTGATATAGAAGCCGAAGATCTCGCCAAAGCCAATGCTCCCGACGAAGGTCAGGATGACGCCAGGCGCCACGTCGATCAGCCTCAGTTTGGCCGCGGGCAACCAAAGGTGGGCCAGCAGCATCGTCAGGCCCATCGAAAACGCCGCAATGCCAAGCCGCGCGAAAGTCACCAGCCGGTTTATCGGCGCCAATTCCGGAGCGTAACTCAGCAAGGTGGACCAGATAAGCGGCCCCAGCACGACGAAAAAGGCCAGCGCCAGAATAGCGAGCGAGGCGATCATCATGAAAGAGATCGATTGTAGCCGCAGCAACCACCAAGCCCGCATCTCGCTCTCGTCATAGGCGCGGTTCAGCGCCGTTCGAAGCGCCTCCACGCCGCTGGAGGAAAAGTAGAGCGCCAGAACCGCGCCGATCGTTAGCAGGCCTCCACGCGGCGCGGTGAGCACGTTATGGACCTCCCGCGCGATTGGCCCCGCCACTTCCCTAGGCCATGCCCCAAAAATCAGCTTTGCCGCCTCGTCTGCAAGATCCTGTGATCCCAGGAAGCCCGCGACCGCGGTGACGAAGATCAGGAACGGGAATAGCGAGGTCAGGATCGATAGCGCGATGTGACTGGAGATCGCCCAACCATCGTCGATGAGGAAGCTGCCGATCGCGTCTGTTATGACGTCTATCATACTCTTCATGCAGGCGCCTCCTTAGCGCCGAAGTTCAAGGCCCGGCGCCGAGATCATGGCTTGGCGTCGAAATCATGGCCAGAGAATGTGACGGACGCTGACAACTCGCTTCGCGAAAGGCGCGCCGCCAACATGCGGGAAACCTTTCATTTTCGGGAGAGGTCTTTTCGTAACCACGAAAAGCTTGACGCGCGTGGACGCCGGGAAAGCCCCTGGCAAAAAGCAAGCCTAGGACGGATCGGCCGGCGCTGAAATCCAACTTTTAGCAGCAGCAACGACCGCAATCCCCGCTATCAACAGAGCCAGCGTTATAACGGAATTGCTAATTGCCACACGCGCCACGGCGACGCATGTTGGAGCGCCAAATAGTTCAAACGGAGCTAGACCGTGGATCTCGACGCTCTTGCATCCCAAGCTAACCTTGCCTCCCAAGCTCAAAGTGCGGTCGAGGCGCTGCTCGGTCGCGCCTGCGTCGCTATGCGCGATCGCGTTAGCGAAAAAGGGCGGCTGGATGCGGTGCGGATCGAGCGCGAGCAGCATGCCGTGCATGGGCTCGCGTGGCTCGCCACTTACGTCGAGGCGATCAAGGAGCTCGCGGGCTACGCTCGGCGTCAGAGCGACGAGGGCCGCTTTGGCGAGACGGAAGAGCTTCTGACCCGCATCGGGATCGGTGAATATCTCGCCCAGGTGTTCGGCGGCATTGCTATGAACCAAGGCGAGATCGTCCGGCTGTCGGATTTCGGGCTTGATGAAGCCATCGTCGCTATGTTCCGCAAGGGCGCGGTTGCGGAACTGATCGACGCCGGCAACACGGTTGAGGCGCGCGCGCGGCTTACGCAACTCATCCTGGAGGCCCCCGAGGGGGCGATCGGCGATCTTGGCCTCGACGAGACGCTCGAGGCGATCCGGGGAGAGATGCGGCGCTTCGCCGACGCCGAGGTTGTTCCGCACGCGCAAGGTTGGCATCGGCGCAACGAGTATATCCCGCTTGAGATCATCAAGGGCCTCGCCGACATGGGCGTGTTCGGCCTGACGATCCCGGAAAGCTACGGCGGGTTGGGGCTCGGCAAGATCGCGATGTGCGTCGTCTCCGAGGAGCTCTCACGCGGCTATATCGGCGTCGGCTCGCTGGGCACGCGCTCGGAAATCGCGGCGGAACTGATTTTGGTCGGCGGCACGGACGCGCAAAAGCAGAATTACCTGCCGAGGATCGCAAGTGGCGAAATCCTGCCGACCGCTGTTTTCACAGAGCCGAACACCGGCTCGGACCTCGCCAGCCTGCGCACGCGCGCGACCCGGGAGGGCGACGTCTACAAGGTGCAGGGCAACAAGACCTGGATCACGCATCCCGTCCGCGCCGATTTGATGACGCTGCTGGTGCGCACCAATCCCGACCAGCCCGGCTACAAGGGCCTCTCGATGCTGCTCGCGGAAAAGCCGCGCGGCACGGACGTCGAGCCGTTTCCGGCCAAAGGCATGTCCGGCGGTGAGATCGAGGTGCTCGGCTATCGCGGCATGAAGGAATACGAGATCGCGTTCGACGGGTTCGAGGTTCAAGCGAGCGCATTGCTTGGCGGCGTCGAGGGCCAGGGCTTCAAGCAATTGATGGAGACATTCGAGAGCGCCCGCATCCAGACCGCCGCACGGGCCGTCGGCGTGGCCCAATGCGCGTTCGAATTGGGCCTGCGCTACGCCAAAGACCGAGTGCAGTTCGGCAAGCCACTGGTCAACTTCCCGCGCGTTGCCGACAAACTGGCGATGATGGCGGTCGAAATTCATATCGCGCGCCAACTCACCTATTACGCGGGCCGCGCGAAGGATGCGGGCCAGCGCTGCGACCTCGAAGCGGGCATGGCCAAGCTGCTGGGCGCGCGGGTCGCGTGGGCCGCGGCCGACAACGCGCTTCAGATCCACGGGGGCAACGGATTCGCGTTGGAATATCCGATCTCGCGCGTGCTGTGCGACGCACGCATCCTCAACATTTTTGAGGGCGCGGCGGAGATTCAGGCGCAGGTGATTGCGCGAAGGTTGCTCGACGGGGTGAATTGAGGTTGGTTGTAGGCTGGCGCCTTACAACTCCGCCGGAAATCCCGGCGCGCGCAAATCCGTCTTCAGCGCGTCCTCGAGCAGCTTCACCACCTGCGTCGACCACGCGCTCCCGCCGTAAGCCTCGCGCGCGCGAACGAACGTCTGCGTCGTCAGCGCGGCGAGATCGAGCGGCACGCCGAACTCGCTGCCGAACTTCATGGCGAAGCCGAGGTCTTTGCAGGCAAGATCCATAGTGAAATTGATGTTGTAGCTGCCGTTGAGCACGAGCTGCGATTCGGTCTCGTGCACGAAGCTGTTGCCTGAGCTGGCGCGGATGACGTGATAGGATTGGGCAAGGTCGACGCCCCCCCGCTTGGCCAGCATCAGCGCCTCGCCGGCGGCGACGAGGTGGATGAAGGCCAGCATGTTGGTGATCACTTTCATCACCGAAGCGCTGCCGAGCGGGCCGACATGAAAAATGTTGCGACCCATCGCGCTGAGCGCGGGATAGTGACGTCGCATCGCATCGGGATCGCCGCCGACCATAATGGTGATCTCGCCGGTTGCGGCCAGATGCACGCCGCCGGTGATGGGACATTCCAGGACGCTCGCGCCCCGGTTTTGCGCGATTTCGGCGAGCCGGAGCGTGGTGTCACGATCGTTGGTGCTCATCTCGATCCAGGTCAGGCCCGCCTGCGCGGCTTCCAGGATGCCGTTACGACCGCACAACACCCGCTCGGAAATCGCGGGGGAGGGCAGGCAAGTGATGACGGCGTCCGCGCGTCCCGCAGCCTCCGCCGGCGAGGCCGCCCAAAACGCGCCGGCCTGGAGCAGCGGCTCCGCAGCCGTGGGGTCGAGGTCGTGCACCGTCAGTTCGATGTTGGCGCGCAACAGCGAGGTCGCGAGCTTGACGCCGAGATGCCCCAGACCGATGAAAGCATACCGCATCCGCTATTCCTCCGCGTCGACGAGCCTGAAAATCTCCGTTTCCAAGAGTCGCACCCGGCGCGCTGGCGGACAAGTGCGTATTCTCCACAATGTCCACGCCATGACGGGGCGCGCGCCTTGACATGAGGCGTCGCTCGACTATGTTGCCGGCAACTAGCGCTAGCGGGGCTTCCGATGGCGCTGTTTTCATTTTCGGCCTCTGGGCCTCGCGCAACGGATTGATACGCCATGGCCAAGGCTGCCTCGCTTAAAATCAAGATGCTTTCGACTGCCGACACCGGCTATTTCTACGTCACCAAGAAGAACGCCCGCACCAAGACGGAGAAGTTCAAGATGACGAAATACGACCCGGTCGCGCGCAAGCACGTCGCGTTCAAGGAAACCAAGATCAAGTGATTCCGGGCGCCGCCAAGCGCCCATTGCTGGATCGAGGCGCCTTCGGGCGCCTTTTTCGTTTTTAGGCGTAGGCGTAGGCGCTGTGCTCGGCTACCGCCCGCCAGTGCGAGCGCTGCAAAGCAAACTATGGCGCCGAATTAACTAACAAGGCGCCGAGTCACGCCGCTCAGGCCCGCCGCCCTAGCAGGAGCCCGCCATGACATCCCTGGAACTCCCCGGCCAGCGCCATGACAAGCTGCTGATCATCGATTTTGGCAGCCAGGTGACGCAGTTGATTGCGCGCCGCGTGCGCGAGGCCGGGGTCTATTGCGAGATCGCGCCCTACCAGAGCGCCGCGCGCGCCTTCCGCGAAATGAAGCCGAAGGCGGTGATTCTGTCGGGCGGCCCCGCCTCGGTTCCCGACGAGGGCAGCCCGCGCGCGCCGCAGGAAATTTTTGAGTCGGGCGTGCCGGTGATGGGCATTTGTTATGGGCAGATGCTGCTGGCGCAACAACTCGGCGGCAAGGTCGAGAGCGGCGGTCACGGCGAATTCGGCCGCGCCGAGATCGAGGTGCTCGCCTCGAGTCCGTTGCTCGAAGGCCTCTGGCGTCCCGGCGAGCGGCATGTCGTCTGGATGAGCCATGGTGACGCCATAACGCAACTCCCGCCGGGTTTCGCTCTTACAGGCGTGTCCGCAAATGCGCCTTACGCGCTAATCGCCGACGAAGCGCGTCGCTATTACGGTCTGATGTTTCACCCGGAGGTTGTGCATACCCCCGATGGCGCGCGGCTGATCCAGAACTTTGTGCATCGCGTCGCCGGTCTCAGGAGCGACTGGACCATGGCCGCGTTCCGCAGCGAGGCGCGTGAGGCGATCCGCGCCAAGGTCGGTAAGGGCCGAGTGATCTGCGGCCTTTCCGGCGGCGTCGACTCGGCGGTGGCGGCGGTGCTGATCCACGAAGCGATCGGCGACGCGCTGACCTGCGTGTTCGTCGACCACGGTCTGTTGCGCCAAAGCGAGGGCGCCGATGTCGTGCGGCTGTTTCGCGATCATTTTAATATTCCGCTGGTCCATGTCGAGGCGGGCGAGGCTTTCTTAAGCGCGCTCAACGGCGTCAGCGACCCCGAGGCGAAGCGCAAGACAATCGGGCGCCTGTTCGTCGAGACGTTCGAGCGCGAGGCGCACCGCATCGCCGAGGACGGGCGCGGGCCGGTTGAATTCCTTGCACAGGGCACGCTCTATCCCGACGTGATCGAGTCAGTCTCATTTACCGGCGGCCCCTCGGTCACGATCAAGTCGCACCACAATGTTGGCGGCCTACCCGAGCGCATGAACATGAAGCTGGTCGAGCCGTTGCGCGAATTGTTCAAGGACGAGGTGCGCGCCTTGGGCCGCGAACTCGGCCTGCCCGCGGCATTCGTGGGCCGCCACCCATTCCCCGGCCCCGGCCTTGCGATCCGCATCCCTGGCGAGATCACGCCGGAAAAGCTCGAAGTCCTGCGCAAGGCCGACGCGATCTATTTGGAGGAAATCCGCGCCGCCGGCCTTTACGACATAATTTGGCAAGCCTTCGCCGTGCTGCTGCCTGTGCGAACGGTCGGCGTCATGGGCGACGGGCGCACCTACGACAACGTCTGCGCCCTGCGCGCGGTGACGTCGAGCGACGGCATGACGGCGGATTTCTATCCGTTCGAGATGGCTTTCCTGGGAAGGGCCGCAACGCGGATCATCAATGAAGTGAAGGGCGTCAACCGGGTGGTGTACGACGTGACGTCGAAGCCGCCGGGGACGATTGAGTGGGAGTGAACTTCGCGGCGGATTAGCTAGACAGAAAGCCTATAAGGTCTTATAAAAACTACCGTAATGGGTTTAAGATCGTTTTTATGAGACTCTGATGCGTTCGACCGTGGTTGATACGCTACCTCCAAAAGTCAAGCGGGCGCTCGGCAAACTGGGCGCTGACGTTGCCCTTGCCCGCAAAAAGCGCAGCCTGACGTCGATGATGATGGCGGAACGGCTGGGAGTTGCGAAGAGCACTTATTTGAAAATCGAAAAGGGTGACCCGACCGTCGCCATGGGCGCCTACGCCATGGCGTTTTTTGTCCTCGGCTTCGATGACGCCCTGACCGAGATTGTCGACGCCAAGCGCGACGAGCAGGGTTTGCTCCTCGACACCGCGCGTATGCCCAAGAGGGTAAGGGTACGCAAAGCGCCGAGCGCGCTATGAGGCGCTCGATCTCGATCCATCTTGGCGCGGAAGCGACCCCGCTCGGAGAACTACGCTACGACCAGCAGGGGGCGCGCGAGAGCGCTGCGTTTGAATATGGCGCTGGTTGGCTGAGCAACGCCGACCGGTTCTCGATCGAGCCCGGCTTGCCGCTCGTCCGGGGTCCGCAATTTCATCGCAAGACGCGCGACGGATCCGTATTCCACAACGCGATTGCCGACACGGAGCCGGACGGTTGGGGGCGGCGCGTGATCCAACGCGACCACGCTAAATCTCGTCAGGACGAACGTAAAGCGGGAAACGCAACGGTGTTGCGACCACCCGACGCAATGGATTATCTCTTGGCGGTCGACGATGAGAGCCGCGTTGGCGCGCTACGTTTTCAAGACGAGGAGGGGCGTTATCAGCGCACGGTCGAAGAGGGTCGGCGCACCACGCCTCCCCTGACTGAGCTACGTCAACTCCTTGCAGCAACGCGCGCCGTCGAGACGAACTCGGAGACAAACGCGGACCGTGCCTATCTGTGTGGGCGTGCGACGTCTCTGGGCGGCCTTCGTCCAAAATGCTCCGTCATTGATGATGACGGTACGCTTTCAATCGGCAAGTTTCCAAGCGTTGGGGATGAGCGGTCAGTGACCAAAGGGGAAGTTCTCGCCATGACCTTGGCCCGAAAAGCCGGTCTAGAGGCGGCCCAAGCGCGTTTGATAGATAGCGATGGCGCGCCTGTGGCGCTGATCCGGCGTTTCGATCGGACCGAAAACGGCAAACGGCTGATGTATGTTTCGGCCGCTACAATGCTCGGCGCTGGGCCTGAGGATGCGAGCGAGCATAGCTATACCGAGATCGTGGATGCGCTTCGCAAATTTGGAAGCCAGCCGATGGTCGATATCGAGGAGCTTTGGCGTCGGATCGCCTTCTCCATCCTCATCACCAATGTCGATGATCACCTCCACAATCACGGTTTTCTCCATATCAACCACAGGTAGTGGCGCTTGGCGCCGGCGTTCGACGTCAATCCGTTTCCGGAGCGCGTGCGGGA
>JAYTRP010000432.1:0-12792 GCA_043746145.1 Hyphomicrobiales bacterium
GTATTCTCGCTGCAAGAGAAAGGCGATGAACCCTATCTCGTGCTCTATTGGCGTGACGATTTCGATGCCCCGCTCGAAGCCATGTGAAACCAAATCCGAATTGGGCAGTATGAATAACGCATGACCTTATCCTCGCGCATTTCCGCATTTTTTGACGGCTGGCTCGACGCCGCTGCGACGGGGGCTGCGCGGATAAATGGTTTGATCGCGCGTCCCAAGGTCATCAAGCTTATTGCGGCTCCCGAGGGCGGGTTCGCGATTTCGGGCGGCCGAGCGCGCGGGCGCCTGCGGTTCGAGGACAGCCGCATCTCGGCGGATCCAGTAAACCTGCGGACGCTAAGGGGCGCGCATGTCGAACTCGCGCTTCCCGCCGACATTTTCGTCTTTGCCCCGCTCGAATTGCCACGGCGCGCTCGCGATTTCTTAGGCGGCGTTGTGCGTTCGCAGATCGACCGACTGACCCCATGGCGCGCGAGCGCGGCGACGATTGGTTGGAGTGCGCCGCGCGACATCAGCGGAGACCGACTGGCGACCATTGTCGCCGCGGCGCCGCGCGAGCATATCGAGCCCTACATCCGTGCGCTTGCCGCAAGCGGGATCGATTCGCTAAAGATTTTCACCAAGACTGACGAGGAGCCCGCCGCGTCGATCGAGGTTCACGCGTCAGCTCCCGGCGCGGAAGCGCGCCATAAGAGGTGGCGTGGCGTCATGATTGTTGCGCTGCTGATCGCGAGCGGCGCGGCGATAGCGGCGGAACTCGCGGCGGTTTGGTTTGACCCGAGTGTGCGGCGTGACGCGTTGATGGCGCAGATCTCGGCACGCCGCGCGGCGTTGATTGACGGGCGCGGCGGCCCTAGAGATCGTCTGGCCGCAGCGACGATCCAGCTCAAGCGCGGAACACCCGCTGACGTTGTTGTGATCGACGCGCTCACCAAGGCGCTGCCGGACGACGCTTATCTGACAGAACTCAGGATCGAAAACGGCAAAATGCAGATCGCCGGGCTGACGCAGGACGCGCCCGGTCTGGTGCGCCGTATCGAGCAGTCACATGATTTTACGCATGCCGCGTTTTACGCGCCGACCACGCGGTCGGAGGGCGAGGCCAACCAACGCTTTCATATCGAGGCGCGGGTTCAACCGACGCTGGCGGTCGCGCCATGACGGTTTCCGCGCAGCATACGGCGACGTCCGACAGTATCGCGATTGTCGCCGCTCTATCCGTGGTGGCGGCCGTACTGGCGCTCGCCGCTTTCGCGTTCTCGACCACGCTCGATCTGCGGCGCGACCGTGCGGAAGTCGCAGCGCTTGAAACCCGTCTCGCCGATTTCGCCGCGCGGCGGCCGGCCGTGAACGGGATTGACGCGCTGGCCTCGCCGCTACTCGACGGCGCCACACTGACACTCGCCGGCGCCGCCCTGCAGCAGCGCGTCGAGCAGGCCGTCGCACGCAACGGCGGGGCGCTTTCCTCTTCCGAAGTTGATCTCGACCGGCCCGAGGCGAAGGACGGCGTGCTCGCATTGACCGCCAGTCTTGAAATTCCCCAGCCCTCGCTGCAAGCTTTGCTGTATGATTTGGAAGCGGGTTCGCCTCTCGTATTCGTCGACTCGCTCTCGGTGCAGGCGCCGCAAGCGCTCGGCGAGAATGAAGGAGGCCGGATGCGTGTGACGCTGGTCGTCTCCGGCCGTTGGGAGGCTGTTCGATGAGGCGCACGATCGTCGCACTGGCAGCGATATTCGCGGCCGCCCCTGCAGCGACTGCGGACAACTCGTATCTGGCCGCGCTTAACCCGACGTCCAGCCCAACCCTTGCCGCCGCGCAGAGCGGTCTCGACGCAAGCTCTGATGTGACTGTAAATCCTTTTGGCTTGCCTACCCTCAAAGCGCTTTCGGCGACGCGAGACCGTCCTCTGTTCAGCGCGTCGCGACGACCCCCCCCTATTATCGCCGCCGCTCCGGCGATAGCGCCTGCGCTACCCGCGCCAGCGCCCGAAGCGCCGCCCGAGGCCACGCATGCGCCGTTTACGCTGGTGGGAACGCTGCTCGGCCCGGGTCAGGGCCTCGCCTGGCTTCAAGACGGGTCGCAGGCAACCCATAAGGTGCGGGAGGGAGACGCTGAGGCGGGCTGGGTACTGCGCAGCGTCGGCCCCCGATCGGTTGTGTTGGAGAAGATGGGGGTAGCTGAGACGATCGGCTTGCCCAAGGCGGGCCAATCCTCGGCTGCGGGCGCCGGTGCCGACGGCGACCTTCCCCCATTTGAGGGCTCCCTGCCCTCGTCTTTCCAAGCCAACTCGCCAGAACCGGCGCCCGTCGCGTCCCTTAAGCCGCATGTGCGAGGCGACGCCAAGTAACCTATGTTCGGCCGAATTCGTCACCGCCACGCTGCCAGTGGACAACTCCGTGACATAGTGTGGCCTAGGGGACATCCCATCTAATCGAGTTGTTTGTTCACGTTTTACCCCTTGCCTATACTAAGCTGAGCCGCTAACCCGCAGCATGGCAAGACTCGCACCGCCCCCTCCTCCGCCGCCAGCGGCGCCGATAGACGTCAACATGCGCGATGCGCTGGAAGAGCGCTATCTCGCCTATGCGCTCTCGACGATCATGGGTCGCGCGCTGCCCGACGCTCGCGACGGGCTCAAGCCGGTTCATCGGCGGATACTTTATGGAATGCATGTGCTGCGGCTCGATCCCGGCACGCCTTTCAAAAAATGCGCGAAGATCGTCGGCGACGTCATGGGTTCGTTCCACCCGCACGGCGATCAGGCAATCTACGAGGCGTTGGTGCGGCTCGCGCAGGATTTCGCCTCGCGCTACCCTTCAGTCGAAGGTCAGGGCAATTTCGGCAACATCGACGGCGATAACGCCGCGGCCTATCGTTACACCGAAGCGCGGCTGACCGATTTCGCGCGCCTTCTGCTCGAAGGCATCGACGAAGATTGCGTCGATTGGCGCGACAATTATTCCGGCGACGCGAAGGAGCCGGTGGTGTTGCCTGCGGCGACGCCGAACCTGCTCGCCAACGGCTCGCAGGGCATCGCGGTCGGCATGGCGACATCAGTGCCGCCGCATAATGTCGCCGAATTGCTCGACGCTGCGCTCTATCTGATCAGCCATCCCGAGGCGACTTCGGAAGCATTGCTGGAATTTGCGCAGGGGCCGGACTTCCCGACCGGCGGCATCGTGATCGACGGCCGCGCGTCGATAGCCGAAACCTATCGCACCGGGCGCGGCGGGTTTCGCTTACGCGCGCGCTGGTTCAAGGAGGATCTCGGGCGCGGCGGTTGGGTCGCCGTAGTCACCGAAATTCCTTACGGCGTGCAGAAGTCGCGGTTGATCGAGCAAATCGCGGAACTCGTCAACGAGAAGAAGGCGCCGCTGCTCGCCGACGTGCGCGACGAATCGACCGAGGATGTGCGCATCGTGCTGGAGCCGCGCACCCGCGCGGTCGAGCCGGAAGTGCTGATGGAGCAGCTCTTCAAGCTTAGCGAGCTGGAGACGCGCATCTCCGTAAACATGAACGTGCTGGTCGATGGCGTGACGCCGCGCGTTATCGGCCTCAACGAAGCGTTGCAGCAATGGCTCGACCATCGCCGCGACGTGCTCATGCGCCGTTCCGCGTTCAGGCTCGCCGCGATCGAACGCCGGCTCGAACTCGTCGCCGGCATGATTATCGTTTTCCTCAATCTCGACGAGGTGATCCGCATCATTCGCGGAGAGGACGAACCCAAGCCGATATTAATGAAGCGCTTCACGTTGAGCGATTTGCAGGTGAACTACGTGCTCGACACGCGGCTGCGTTCGCTGCGCCGGCTCGAAGAAATGGAGCTTCGCAAGGAGCAGGCGGAACTAACCAAGGAGAAGGCCGACGTCGAGGGGCTGCTCGGCTCGGAAAAGAAGCAGTGGCAGGTGATCGCGCACGAGATCCGCGACACCAAGAAGAAGTTCGGCCCCGACACCAAACTGGGCAAGCGCCGCACGACCTTCGAGGCGGCGCCGAACGTCGTGATGGATTTCGCGGAATCTTTGATCGAGCGCGAGCCGGTAACGGTGTTGCTATCGCAGAAGGGCTGGATTCGCGCTCTCAAAGGACATGTCGCCGATCTCTCCACCGCTACGTTCAAGGGCGACGACGGGCTGAAGACCTCGTTTTTCGCCGAGACGACCTCGAAGATTCTAGTGCTCGCCAGCGATGGCAAGGTCTTTACGCTGGACGCCTCGAAGCTGCCCGGCGGGCGTTCGTTGGGCGAACCGGTTCGGCTGATGGCGGACATCGACGAGAGCGCCGCGATTGTCGCGATCTGGCCCTACGCGCCAGGAGAAAAGATGCTGCTCGCGGCGACTGATGGGCGCGGCTTCGTCGTAGGCCAGGATGACCTGATCTCGGCGACCCGCAAGGGCCGCGCCGTGCTCGGCGTCGACGCGCCAGCGGTCGCCTGCATCGCAACTTCAGCCGCTGGCGACCATGTCGCCGTGATTGGCGAAAACCGAAAGCTGCTTGCATTCCCACTTGCGCAAATCCCCGAGATGACCCGCGGCAAGGGCGTCCGACTGCAGCGCTACAAGGATGGCGGTCTATCGGATGCGCGCGTGTTCGCGTTAAAGGCGGGAATGAGTTGGCGCGACTCGGCCGGCCGAACGTTCAATATCGCCGCGCCCGAAATTAAAGAGTGGATTGGCAACCGCGCCGAAGCAGGCCGCCTGCCGCCGAAAGGTTTTCCCAAAAACAATAAGTTTGAGGGCTAAGCGGAGTCGGCCGGCTTAACTTGACAAGCCTTGCGCCTTTAGACCCACGCCTGCTGAAGACGCTGCGCGTGCCTTGGTCGCCGGCGTCAATGGCGGCTGATTAGAGGTTTCCGCCCACGGAGCAGCCATTGCTGCTAAACAATCTCAATCATATGCTTTTGCAGACTGGATGTTGAAGTGGCGACAATCAACTTCAGCGTCGTTGCTCCGGGCGGAGCGCAGCAATTATCGGAAAGTCCCGTTTGGTGCCCGCGCACGCGCCGCCTCTGGTGGGTCGACAGCGAAAGCGCACGGCTCTACAGCCTCGATCCGATTTCGCGCGTGCGCACCCGCAACGACCTGCCCGGCAAGGCCGCCGGATGTTGCGTTTTACGCGCCTCGGGCGGATTGCTTGTCGCGTTGGACGACACGCTGCACGCCTATGATACGACCACCGGGACGTTGACGCGCCTCGTCACGCCGGAGAGCGACCGTCCGCTCAATCGCCTCAACGACGGCAAGGCGGATCGGCACGGGCGCTTATGGATCGGCACAATGAACACGCTGGCGTTCGAGCCCAACGGCGCCCTCTATCGCATCGCGCCCGATCTCAGCGTCGAGAAGCAATTTGACGACATCATCGTCCCCAGCTCGATCGCCTTCAGCCCGGACAACGAGACGTTCTATTTCTCCGATACTCGCCGATTCACGATCTGGGCATGCGACTTCGACCTCCTAGAGGGGCGCTTGTCCAACAGGCGGGAGTTCGCGGACACGACCGGCCATCCCGGACGACCAAACGGCTCGACGGTGGATTCCGAAGGCTACCTCTGGAACGCGGAGCTCATGGGCGGGAGGCTGGTGCGCTATGCCCCTAACGGCCGCATCGACAATGTGGTCGAGCTGCCGGTTCCTCGTCCCACATCCTGTGCGTTCGGAGGCAAGGGCCTGGATACGCTTTATGTAACCAGCATGTCGACAGGTCTCACCGAGGCGGAACTCGCGAAATCGCCGGGCTCCGGCGGCGTGATCGCCTTTCGCCCCGGCGTGCGCGGCCTGCCCGAGCCGGCTTTCGCTGGTTGAAAACATAGACCCACCGCCCCCCAGACCGTCCGCCGCGCCATTGGCGCATATTCACCGCAACGGCTTGACGAAATGCGCAGCAGATATAGGATATATCCTAGTTCGGACATCTATCTCGATGTGTAGATATCGGCTCGGAGGGCGTGAATGCGAGAACCCGAGATATGCGTTAACGGGCTCGGTTTTCCCGAAGGTCCGGTGGCTTTGCCCGATGGGGGCATCGCATTCGTCGATCTGCTGGACCGAAAAATCCGGATCTATCAAAATGGCTCGACGCGAGACCTCTGCATCGTTGACGGTTCGCCCAACGGGATGCGCTTAGGCCCCGACGGCGCTCTCTATGTTACAAACAACGGCGGATTGTCGCCTCGACGGGAAGGCGGCCTTATTCTCGTCGAGCCGCAAATCTCGGGCCGTCTTCAGCGCGTTACGTTGGACGGAATGTGCAGCGACTTCGCCGTCGACCTCCCCGGCGTCTCGCCCTGGCGGCCAAACGATCTCGTCTTCACAGCGTCGGGCGACATCGTATTCACCGAACCGCAGAACTGGGAGGAATTGGCGAAAAAGCGAGCCGGGCTCCCGTTCACACCCTACCGCGGCGGTCAGTTGCTGCTCGCAAAGCCGGATAGCGCCGTCACTTGCCTCGCCAAGACGACGGGCTTTCCCAATGGCCTGGCGTTCCATCCCGATGGTTCATTGATTGTCGGCCTGACAGTCGAGCATCGCCTGCTCCGTTATCCCTGGGTGGGCGACCGCGTCGGCGCCCCTGAGGAATGGCGCGGGTTCGACGAGGGGTTCGCGCCTGACGGAATGGCGTTCCACGGCGATTGCCTCTATGTCACCGGCGGCAGCGGAGATCGCATCGCCGTGCTCGATCTGAACGGCAAAGTTGTCGAAATGATCGTCACGCCGCCGCGCAGCGTCCCCACCAACCTTTGTTTTCAGGGTGATGCGATGTGGGTGACTTTCGGCATCGCTGGTCAACTAGCCGTCTATCGATTTTAAATTGTGGCCGCTGACGCATACCGTTTTCATACCGAGAAAATCGCCATGCTCAAGCCCGATCCAAATCGGCCCGACCTTGGACCGACCAACGTAGCGGCTCAAACAATCGAGCCCATGTTTGGCGATCATAACTGGCGCAATAAGATCTGGTACGAGGCGCCGCGCGAAGATCCTGATTGGCCGGAGGTGTTCACCTATACCGACGCGATTTCCTACGATCCGGGCCAGAAGGTTGTCTTTCATGGCAGCACGACAGCGCCAACCTGGTCGATGCAAATCTATCGCGATGGCTTCAAACCTGCGCTCGTCCACCGCGTCGATCAACTTACAGGACAATTTACCGCGGCGCCGAAGGACGCGTATAAGAACGGTTGCGGCTGGCCGGTTGTGCATGATTGGACGATCCCGCTGGGAACGCCGTCGGGCTTCTATCGCGTCCTGTCGAGTTGCACGCGCCACGACGGCTCCTCGTTCGTCCAGCATCATTTCTTTGTCGTGCGGCCGACGCCCGAAACGCGCCGTGGCCGCATTCTGATGATCCTGCCGACCGCGACCTGGACGTCCTACAATGATTGGGGCGGCGCCAGTCACTACATCGGGGTGGACGGGGCGACGAAAGATCAGTTCTCGCCCACGCTAAGCTTGCAACGGCCCTGGACGCGCGGCACTGTCTGGTTGCCCGAGGGCGCGCCGCGGATTCCGATCACGCCGATCCCTGGCCCGCTCGCCGCGCCACGTTATCCAATCAAGGAGTGGTCCTACACGCACGGGTTCGGCTATTACTACGCCGCATCTGGTTGGGCGCAGTACGACCGCAATTTCGTACAATGGGCCGAACGCGAGGGTTATGCGTTCGATATGATCACGCAAACCGACCTGCATTACCGCCCGGAACTCCTGAACGACTACCCCTGCATCGTCATCGTCGGCCACGACGAATACTGGTCGTATGAAATGCGCATGGCGATCGAGCGGCATGTCGAGCAAGGCGCTGGGCTTGCGCGCTTTGGCGGCAACTTCCTCTGGCAAATTCGGCTGGAGGACAATGGCCAACGACAGGTCTGCTACAAAGGGCGCGCCGCCGTCGAAGATCCCGTGCGCGACACGGCCAATGCGCGGTTGCTCACCTCCTCGTGGGAAGACCCAAAAGTGAATTGGCCGGGCGCCACGATGGTTGGCGTCAACGGCTTTGGCGGCATCTACGCCTCATGGGGCGGCTTCGCGCCGCGCGGACAACGCGGCTTCACGGTCTATCGACCTGGACACTGGGCTTTCGACAACACCGATCTGCACTATGGCGACATTTTCGGCGCGGAGGCCTCAATCTTCGGCTACGAACTCGATGGTCTCGACTACACGTTCCGCCGCGGCCTGCCCTACCCCACGGGTAGCGACGGCGCCCCGGAAAGTGTGCAGATTCTTGGGATGGCGCCGGCGATGAACGCCGAAACCGAGCACGCCGGAGAGGGCTTTCGCTACTATCTGCGCGACCACGACCTTCTCGGAATCGCTTCAACTCTGCTCGGGTCGACCGCGCCGGAAAAGCTGGACGAACGCCGCTACGGTTCCGGCATGATGGTTCATATGACGCGCGGAAAAGGCGAGGTCGTCACAGCGGGAACCTGCGAGTGGATCATGGGCCTGAAGCTCAATGATTTCTATACGCAGCAGATAACGCGCAACGTACTCGACAAGTTTTTGTCGAAATGAGCGCGATTGTTTGCCCAGCCACTCGTCAAATCTATGGGCGCTAACTTAAACACCGCCGTCACCGGGCGTGTCCCGGCGATCCGCGCCGTCAAGCGGGAGTAAAACCCACAATTTCCCCACCGCTCCGGTGCGTCATTGCGAGCAGCCCTTGCGACGAAGCAACCCAGGGGTACGTAAAGCGGCGGCCGTTACGTAAGCGGACCTATCTGTCGCCATTCTTCCAACCATAGTGCCTGCCGCTCCTGGGTTGCTTCGTCGCAAGGGCTCCTCGCAATGACGGAAAAGCGCGGTTTGACGGTTAGAATGGATTGTAAGCGGCGGCGAGTGGATGACCGGGACAAGCCCGGTCAAAACGAAAGGGAGAGCCCGAACATAATGAGCGCTTAAGCTAGACCGACAGGCTTATCCCGGCGATCACGCTGCGAAGCGCTTCTAGATTAGTGCACCACTTCACCCTATGAAAGGGCTGAAGGCGTAAACTAGCGATTGGTTGGGCTTGCTGACGAGCCCCATGGCGGCGGTGATGTCGTCGACGTCGACGACGGCGTTGATCGCCTGCCGGATCAACGGATTTTTGGTCATGCCCTGCTGCGTGTCCACCACATAGACCTGCATGCAATACGGAATAATCGTCTGCAGGACGATATTGGCGTCGCCGTCAAAGCGTTTGGCGAGGTCGGGAGGGATGCTGGCGACAACGTCGGCCTCGCCGGCCTGTAGCGCCGCGACGCGCGCGTTCGCTTCGGGCACGAAGTTGTAGCGGACGCTGTCGAGATAGGGCGTCCGTTTGCCCGCAAAGCCGTCCGGGCCGGGGTAGTTCTGGTTTTGAGTATAATCGTCGAACCGCAGGAGGACGAGGTGGCTGTCCTTCACCCATTCGCCGAGTTTAAACGGGCCTGTGCCGATGATATCGACCTCGCGTGGCCCTTTATCCTTTTGCTCAGCTGGGAGGATCATGAAGGGTTAGACGGGGCTCTTCAGGACGTCGACGAATACGGCGTTCGGTTTGCCCAGCTTGACAATAAAGGTCGAGGCGTCGGGCGCGGTGGCGCTCTCGACATCCGTGAACACCTTCGCATTCGGGCTGACGCGCCGGTAGCGCTCAAACGAGGCGATCACGTCGCCCGAGGTCATGGTCTTGCCGTTCTGAAACTTCACGCCATCGCGTAGATGGAAAGTGAAGGTCTTCGCGTCGGGGCTAATGTCCACTTTCGATGCGAACGCGGGCCGCGTTTCATAATGCTCGCCGACCGCGACAAGCGATTCAAAGATGTGCTGAATGACTTCCAGTTCGACCGCGCTGCTGGAGACATAAGGGTCGAGGGCGCCAGGACCGGAGACGTAGGCGTAGACGAGGTTGCCGCCCTTCTTCAACTCAGCCGCGCCCGCATAATTGCTCGGCAACCCAGCCAGAGCCAGCAGCGATATCGCCAAAACTCCGCTACGAACCAAAGATCTCATCATCTTCGACTCCGTCCTCAGGCGCGCTCAAACCCGACGCCAACCCCAGCCTACAACGCCGACACGGAAAAGATATAGCATATATCCAAAGCGAGATAGCTTGATCAGGCTTGAACGTCAGCCCGCGTGGGCCTGCGCGCGAAGGCTGGCGCGTCTTGCGACTGCCCGATGACAGGCCTGTACGATGGCCTTCGCGTCTAGCCCGTATTTGGCCTGGAGATACGGCGTCGATCCGCCCTCCGCGAAGCGGTCGCCAACGCCGACTCGCGCGAAGCCCGCGAGTATCCCCGCTTCGAGCAGCGTTTCCGCCACGGCGGAGCCGAGCCCGCCAATGATCGAGTGGTTCTCCGCCACGACGATCAACCCACTGCGGCGCGCGCAGGCGATGACCATTGCCTCGTCGAGCGGTTTGATTGACGCCATGTTGACGACGCCGATCTCCAATCCTTCTTGCGCAAGAGTTTCCGCAGCCGACAGCGCGGCGGCGACCGACATCCCACAGGCGATAATCGTTCCCTCCACGCCGGATCTCAGAACCTCGCCGCGTCCAATCGTGAGTTCGCGCGCCTCTGGAACAGACGCCCCGGCATTGGGTCGATTCATCCTGAGATAAACGGGCCCGTCGACAGAAAGCGCGGCGCTGACAGCGGCCGCCATCTGTTCGGGTCCCGAAGGCTCGATGATTGTCATGTTTGGAAGTGCGCGCATCAGGGCGATATCGTCGATTGCCTGATGCGAAACTCCCAACGACGTTGTCAAACCGGGCAGGAACCCCGCGATTTTGACCGGGAGCGCGGGATAGGCGACCTGCATGGCGACCTGATCGAAGCAGCGCCGTGTCGCGAACGCGCAGAATGTATGAATAAAAGGAATGTCGCCGCATCGCGCCATTCCGGCCGCCATGCCGATCATGTTGGCTTCCGCGATCCCCGCCTCGACAAAACGGTGCGGAAATTCCTTGGCGAACAGATCGGTTTCCGTGGGACCTCTGAGATCGGCGGCAAGGCACACGATCCGCGGATCGTGTCGCGCCGCCTCAACCAGCGCGTCGCCATAGAGCCGCGGTATTGCAGCAGCGCCGCGAGCGATAAAATCGGAAACCTTGGCGTTCTCGCCACTCGTCGTGCTCATCGCTCGCCTTCCGACAATTCATCAAGGACTCGCCGTGCGAGCTCCGGGGGCAGCCTCATCGTGTGCCCGAGCACGCCCTCGACCGAGGGCGCGCCTTTGCCAACCAAGGTTTCGGCGATGATGCAAGTGGGCCCTTGCGTGAACTCGCGCGCACGATCCAGCGCATCGAGCAGCGCGCCGATATCGTTGCCGTCGACCTTGTCGACGCGAAACCCAAAGCTGCGCCATTTTTCCGGGATCGGGTTCATGTCGACAACGGAATCGACGTGGCCGTTGACTTGCATCTTGTTGTAATCGAGGATCAGGCAAAGGTTGGAAAGGCGGTGACTGCCCGCCGCCATCGCAGCCTCCCAAACCTGACCCTCCTGCATCTCGCCGTCGCCGAGAATGACATAGACGCGATAGTCCCGCCCGCGTCGCCGGCCCGATAGCGCCATGCCAACGCCAACCGACAGTCCCTGGCCCAGGGAGCCGCAGGTCGCTTCAATCGCAGGCCCCAACCTCTCGGACGCGTTCACCTCGAGCGCGGATCCATCCTGCGTGTACGTGTCGAGCGCCTCGGCGGGAATGCATCCGCGCGCGGCTAACGTCGCGTAAAAGATCGCAGTATTATGTGCAGTGGACAGCAACAGACGGTCGCGCTCGGGCCAAGTCGCATCGGCTGGATCAAGCCGCAGTTCGGCAAAATAGAGGGTGGCGAAAATGTCTGCAGCGCCCAGACCTTGCTGGACATAGCCATGGCCGGAGGGCGCGATCATGCGGATCACCTGACGGCGAAGTTCCTGTGCGATCGCCTTCAGGTTTTGCGGATCGCGGTCCCGCGGCGCGGGCTGACGTTGCCGAAACATTACATCAGCCAAGAACAATCCTCCCCGAGGCGGTCCGAGAGACGACTAAGTCTGGTCGCCCGCGACAGAAACTTGTTACTGTCGCAATCTGCGCCATGACAATATATGGTATATCCCGATGGTCAAGACGCATGCCGACTAAAGCGATCCTCCGGGGCGTGCGCCGGGAACATCGGAGACGGCCTGTCCGTCGGTCTCGGATAGGTCCGCCGCAACGAGCATTTTTGCAATTCCGGAAATTCGCGACAGCCGGGATTGAACGAACAAATAACCTCGCGAAGGGAGCATGGTTCAATGAGCGTAGGCGCTTACGACTCCTCCGCCGACTTATGGCGCGATGCGTGGGGCATTCCCCACATCAAGGCGCGAACGCGCGGGGAGGCGTTTGCGGCGCTCGGTTTTGCGCATGGGCGCGACAGGCTCTGGCAGATGGAGGCGCTGCTGCGACGAGGAACCGGCCGTTACGCGGAGTGGGTCGGCAAATCAGCGTTGAGCGGTGATCGTCTCGCGCGCCAACTCGACACCGCAGGCGCCTCCCAGCGCGACTATAACGCACTGGCGCCAGAAACCCGCGACATGCTTGAATCCTACGCACGCGGCGTCAACGCTTTTATCGCGACCGGCCATCGGTCAATCGAGTACAAATTGCTTGGCGTGGAGCCAGAGCCCTGGCTTGCCTGGCATTGCGTCGCGACGATGCGTCAGATCGGCTTCCTCATGGGCTCGGTCTGGTGGAAGCTGTGGCGGGCCGCGGCGTTGCCGCTCCTTGGCGTGGAAGGCGCCGCCAAGCTTCGCTTCGAGGATGGAGGAGCGGAGCTTTTGTGTCTGCCTCC
>JAYTRP010000433.1:0-4211 GCA_043746145.1 Hyphomicrobiales bacterium
GGTCGATCGAAACTGCTCCTTATTTATCAGGAATTGAAACCCTGGACTTGGCCAAACTCGGCTTGACGGCCTAAGTCGAGCCGGGCATAGCACGCCCCCTTAGGTGTTTTTCGTACGCCTCGCCGCGCCCTCCAAGAGGCGCCCTTTCGGAGCCCCTGATGTCGGGTCAACTTCCACCGCATTTGCGGCGCCTCGAAGCCGAAGCAATCCACATCATGCGTGAGGTGGTCGCGGAGTTTAGCGTTCCCGTCATGTTGTATTCCATCGGCAAGGATTCCGGCGCGATGCTGCATGTCGCGCTCAAGGCCTTCTACCCGGCCCCGCTCCCGTTTCCGCTACTGCATGTCGACACGACTTGGAAGTTCAAGGAGATGTACGCGTTTCGCGACGAGACCGCCCGACGGCTCGGCCTCGACCTGCGTGTCCACATCAATCAGGACGGCCTCGCCCGCGGGGTCAATCCAATCGCCTCGGGCAGCCAAGTCCACACGCAGGTTATGAAAACCGAAGGTTTGCGGCAGGCGCTCGACGCGGGCAAGTTCGATGCGGCCTTTGGCGGCGCCCGGCGTGACGAGGAGAAGAGCCGCGCCAAGGAGCGCATTTTTTCGCATCGCTCCGCCGCGCACGCTTGGGACCCAAAAAACCAGCGCCCAGAACTCTGGCGGCTGTTCAATACGCGAATTCGCGAGGGCGAGTCGATGCGCGTTTTCCCGCTGTCCAACTGGACCGAACTCGACGTCTGGGAATACGTGCAGGCGGAAAATATCCCCGTCGTGCCGCTCTATTTTGCAAAGGAGCGGCCGGTGGTCGAGCGTGCGGGCACGTTGATCATGGTTGACGACGATCGCATGCCGCTAAACCCTGGCGAGAAGCCTGAGATGCGCCGCGTCCGGTTCCGCACGCTGGGTTGCTACCCCCTAAGCGGCGCGGTGGAGTCGGACGCGGAAACGCTAGACGAGATCATCGCCGAAATGCGCGCCTCCACCACGTCCGAGCGACAGGGGCGCCTGATCGATTCCGACGAGGCGGGATCGATGGAGAAGAAGAAGCGCGAGGGATATTTCTGAGATGACGCTTCCCACCCTACGCTTCCTCACCTGCGGCTCCGTCGACGACGGCAAGTCAACCTTGATTGGACGCCTGCTCTATGAGCAGAAGTTGATCTTCGACGACCAACTCTCGGCGCTTGAGCGCGATTCCAAAAAGCACGGCACGACAGGGGCGGACATCGATTTCGCGCTGTTGGTCGATGGGCTCGAAGCCGAGCGCGAGCAGGGCATCACGATCGACGTCGCCTATCGCTATTTCGCCACGCCTAAGCGCTCGTTCATCGTCGCCGACACACCCGGTCACGAGCAATACACCCGCAACATGGCGACCGGGGCCTCTAACGCCGATCTGGCGATACTCTTGATTGATGCGCGTAAGGGACTGCTGACGCAGACCCGCCGCCATTCGATGATTGTTTCATTGCTCGGCATTCGCCACGTCGTGCTCGCTGTCAACAAGATCGATCTGGTCGAGTTCAGCGAGAAAGTATTCAACGAGATCGTCGAAGCCTTCAAGGAATTCGCAAAGCCGCTCGAATTCAAGACTGTCACCGCGATTCCGATCTCGGCGCGTTACGGCGATAACGTCTCCGAAAAGAGCGAGCGCACGCCCTGGTACAAAGGGCCTACGCTGCTCGCCGATTTGGAAACCAGGGATGTCGACGAAGATCACGCCTCCGCGCCATTTCGTATGCCGGTGCAATGGGTCAATCGCCCCAACCTCGACTTTCGCGGTTATGCCGGCACGATCGCCGGCGGCAAGCTGAAGCGCGGCGACGCCATTGTGGTCGCTAATTCCGGCCGCATGTCGACGGTCGCCAGCCTCTACGTCGCGGACCGATTGGTGGAGGAAGCGGGCGCTGGCGACGCAGTGACGGTGACGCTGGCGGACGAAGTCGACATTTCGCGTGGGGACGTGCTCGCGCATCCAGACCGTCGGCCTGAAGTCGCCGACCAGTTCACGGCGCATGTAATCTGGATGAGCGCCGATCCCATGCTTCCGGGTCGATCGTATCTGTTGAAGCTCGGCGCGCGCACAACCCCCGCCTCGATCACCGATCTCAAACACCGCATCGACGTCAACACGCAGGAAAAGCTGGCCGCCAAGACGCTTGCGCTCAATGAGATCGGGCTTTGCAACATCGCGACGACCATGCCGGTCGCCTTCGATCCCTATGTCGAGAACCACGATACCGGCGCTTTCATCCTGATTGATCGGCGCACCAACGAAACTGCCGCGGCGGGCGTGATCACGCATGGTCTGAGGCGAGCGACCAACGTTTATCGCCATGGCTTTGCTGTGACGCGCGAAGCGCACGCCGATCTGAAAAACCAGAAGCCGTCGATCCTCTGGTTCACTGGTCTTTCGGGCGCGGGCAAGTCGACTGTGGCTAATTTGGTTGAAAGCAAGCTGCACGCGCGAGGCGTTCACACCGCGCTGCTCGATGGCGACAACGTGCGCCACGGGCTTAACAAAGACCTTGGCTTCACTGCCGCCGACCGCGTCGAGAACATCCGCCGCATCGCGGAAGTGGCGCGGTTGATGACCGATGTTGGCCTGATCGTGCTGACCTCGTTCATCTCCCCGTTCCGCGCCGAGCGGCGGCTTGCCCGCGAAATCGCCGTCGAGGGCGAGTTCATCGAGATCTATGTTGACACAAGTCTGGAGGTGGCGATCGCGCGCGATCCCAAGGGGCTCTACAAGCGCGCGCTGGCGGGCGAGATCAAGAACTTCACAGGCGTCGACCAGCCTTACGAGGCTCCGGAAGACCCCGAGTTGATCGTCAACACGGTCGAGGATACCGCCGAGCAATCCGCCGATCGGGTGATCGCCATGCTGGAGGCGCGCGGCGCTATCGCCAAGCTCTGAGCGGCGCTGTTTGTCGTGGCCGGGTGGGGTTAATTTGTGACGCTAACTAGAGTGCAAGCCGCCACCGTCGTGATGACCGGACAACAAGCCCGGCGTTGACGGCGTGGGCAGCTCATGGATTAGCGCCTACGGGGTGCAACCCTGGCGGAGTTAATCGCTAATCAGGCGTTCATGCGCGACTATATTCCCACGCGCCAGCTGTCCCCAGCGCCTTTCTGAAAGCGTCGCGGCCGCCTCCGGCGAGCCATGATTGAAATGACCTCATCTCGGGGTTGATTTTACGAAGTACGTCGAGTTCCGCATGACCGGCAAGGCGGCCTTCGTCCAGCAACGCGGTCAACTTGCCCAAGAACGGATTCGCGCTCAACACTTCGTCGGGAAAACGCGCATAGGCAATGGGACGTCCCGCCGCTTGGGTGAACATCGCCTCGAGATTGCGACCCGTGATGCTGTCGCTCGCGATCTCGAACGTTTGCCCGCCAAATCGCGCCGGATCGGCGAATATCGCGGCGACGATCTTGCCAATGTCCTCCACGGCCAGAAGCTGCATCGGCTGGTCCGGTTTGGCGAAGAACGTGAAGCGACCCTCGTCCAGCCCGAATCCCGGCATCACCAGCATCTCCATAAATGTCACAGGCCGGACGATAGTCGCCGTGATTGGAACGGTGCGGATATGCGCCTCGATGCGACCCTTGCTGTCGTAGTGCCCCATCCCTGTGGGTGTATCGCCAACGCCAGCGCCCGAGGTATAGACGAGATGCTTGACGCCACTTTCGAGGGCAATGTCGGCGATGGCGACGCCAAAGCGCACCTCGTCCTCATCGCTCACCTCGCCTCCCGGCGAACTTGGTTGGACGCTGAATACGCCGTAGACGCCTTTCATCGCCCGCCGGATTGATTCAACGTCCGCGAACATGCCCTGCATGAGTTCGACGCCCGCTTCGCGAAGCGCTGCCGACTTTACGGAGGCGGGGTCGCGGACGAGCGCGCGAACCGGCCAGCCCGCCTTGAGAAGCGCGGTGGCGACCGATCCGCCCTGCTGCCCCGTCGCGCCAAATACCAGGATCGGCTGTTTGTTATTAGACATGAAATAACTCCGTGTTTGAGCAAGGGTTACTCATATATACTCACGTGCAG
The DNA here is from genome assembly GCA_043746145.1 of Hyphomicrobiales bacterium. Taxonomy (GTDB): domain Bacteria; phylum Pseudomonadota; class Alphaproteobacteria; order Rhizobiales; family Beijerinckiaceae; genus Roseiarcus. Next base: position 4,057 of record JAYTRP010000433.1, read on the forward strand.
CAGGCGGAAGACGGCACATTTTTCAACCTCAGGCACAAGGATGATACGCTTGGACCGACTAATCCACGGACGGCCCTACGAGGAAACGGAGGAAGGTCCTCGTTTCAAACCCTGCGCTCCCAACGGCGCTCTCGCGCGGCTTGGCGACAAATGGA
>JAYTRP010000434.1:0-4194 GCA_043746145.1 Hyphomicrobiales bacterium
CTGACGCAGTTTTGGTGACGTTGGGGTTTACGCGAATCCGATGACGCGGGCTTGTAGGAGGTTGAGGTTTCCTTGCCCGTACATTTGCCGTTTGACAAGCTTGAGCTTGCAGATCCGCCCTTCGGTTTCTCCGTTGGACCATTCGAAAGTAAAAATGATCCCTGGGCAGTCATAAAGGGCCGGGCGTTCGCGCAAATATCGAAGCCGTCGGAGCGAGACTGCTCTATCTTCCGCCCTACAGTCCCGACTTCAATCCCATCGAGAACGCCTTTTCCAAACTGAAGGCGCTCCTGCTGATTCCTGGCGAAGCCGCCCACCAAAACGAGATGATGTCGCCCACCGGAACGGAATGATGCCGCCCGGGGCATGAAGGGTGACGAGCGCCGCCGCTGACCTGATGAGGTCGGCTCCTTTGGCAGTCCAAGAGAGCGACCGATGCCAGCGGAAAGAGTGCCGATGCGCGATGTGCGCGAGATTATTCGCCTGAAGTTTTCGGCCCAAGTGGCGACGCGGGAGATCGCGCGCCGGCTCGGCATGGCGCCCTCGACGGTGCGCGAGACGCTGAAACGGCTGGCGAGCGCCGGGCTTTCGTGGCCGCTGCCGGAGGGGTTGAGCGACACGGACCTGGAGGCGGCGCTCTACGCCTTCCAGGGGAGCAGCGCGGCCATCGGCAGCACGCCGAACCGGACTGGCAAACCGTCCACCGGGAGCTGAAGCGCAAGCACTTCACGTTGCAGATCGTCTGGGACGAGTACATCGCAGCCCAGCCAGGCGGTTACAGCTACTCGCGTTTTTGTGAGCTTTTCCGCGGCTTCGAGAAGACGCTGTCGCCGACCATGCGGCAAAGCCACGCCGCCGGCGAGCGGCTGTTCGTCTATTACGCCGGCGACGGGGTCCCGGTCCTGATCGACGCTCGGACCGGCGAGCTACGCAAGGCGCAGATTTTCGTCGCCGTGCTAGGCGCGTCGAGTTTCACCTTCGCGCATGCGAGCTGGACGCAGACGCTGCCGGACTGGATCGACGCCCATGTGCGCGCGCTCGAAGCCATCGGCGGCGTGCCCGAGTTGATCGTGCCGGACAACACCAAGACCGCGGTGGTCAAAGCCTGCCTTTACGAGCCGCAGGTCAACCGCACCTACACCGAGATGGCGGCGCATTTCGGGACCGCCATCCTGCCGGCGCGGCCAAGAAAGCCGCGCGACAAGGCCAAGGTCGAACAGGCGGTGCTGATCGTCGAGCGCTGGCTGCTCGGGCGATTGCGCCACCGCATCTTCCACAGCCTGGGGGAGGTCAATGCCACGATCGCCCAATGGATGCACGAACTCAACGAAGTGAGAGCGCTGCGCCGGCTCGGCGTCACGCGCCGGCGGTTGTTGGAGGAGATCGACCGCCCGGCGCTCAAGTCGTTGCCGACGGCGCCCTATGAGTTTGCGGAGTGGAAGAACTGCCGCGTCGGCATCGACTACCACGTCGAAGTCGCCGGCCATTACTACAGCGTGCCCCATCGCTTCCTGCGCGCCGAGGTCGAGGCGCGGCTGACGGTGCGCACGGTCGAGGTCTTTCTCAAGGGCGAGCGCATTGCGGCGCATTTGCGCGGCGGCGGCAATCACAAGCACACGACGCGTTTCGAGCACATGCCCTCCAGCCATCGCCGCTATGCCGGCTGGACGCCTGATCGCATTCGCGCCGACGCACGCCGCATAGGCCCGGCGACGGCGGCGCTGTGCGAGTTGATGTTGGAATCCCGTCCACACCCCGAGCAGGGCTTCCGGGCCTGCCTCGGCATCGTCCGACTTTCAGGTTCCTTCGGCGCCTCACGCCTGGAGGCGGCGGCGGAGCGGGCGCTGGAGATCGGCGCCAAGACCTACGGCTCGGTCAAATCCATCCTCGACAATAGCCTTGATCGGCGGCCCGCCACCACGCGGCCTGCGGACACGACGCCGATCCTGCATCTTAATATCCGCGGGCCGCGCTACTACAATTAGGAACAGACGCCTTGCTTAAACATCCGACCCTCGACCAGCTTCACGCTCTCGGCCTTCATGGAATGGCCAAGGCCTTCGACGAGATCGCCGCCGGCGGCCAAGCCGACAGCCTCGGTCCGCTCGAATGGCTTGGCCTGCTTCTCGACAGCGAGGCCTCCTGGCGGCAGGACAAGCGGTTCTCTGCGCGGCTGCGGGTCGCCAAGCTGCGCCAGCAGGCCTATGTCGAGGACATCGACTATCGCGCGCCGCGCGACCTCGACCGGGCGCTGTTCCAGAAGCTGGTCGAGGGCGGATGGATCGACGCCCACGACAATCTGGCCCTGGTCGGCCCGACCGGCGTGGGCAAGAGTTGGCTTGCCTCCGCCCTCGGCCACAAGGCTTGCCGGGACAATCGCTCGGTTCTCTACCAACGCGTCCCCAGGCTGTTCGAGGAATTGGCGCTGGCGCGCGGCGACGGGCGTCACCCGCGCATCCTGCGCAGTCTCGAACGCGCCGACTTGCTGATCCTCGACGATTGGGGCCTGGAGCCGCTCGACGCCGCCGCCCGTCACGATCTCCTCGAAATCCTCGAAGAGCGCTACGGACGCCGCTCCACGGTCATCACTTCCCAGCTTCCCGTGGATCGCTGGCACGAAGTCATAGGGGACCCCACTTACGCCGACGCGATCTTGGACCGCCTCATTCACAACGCTCATCGCATCGACCTGACCGGTGAGAGTTTGCGGCGCAACCGGGAAAGGAAAAGCGGAAAGGCTTGACCTCAACCCGGTCATCAACCAGAGAGGAATCCAAGGTCAGTGCGCCTCGCCACCCGGGCGGCATTATCTCGTTACGGTGGGCGGCATCATTCCGGAATCCCTCGCGGCATCATTCCGTTTTACCCGGGCGGCTTCGTCGTAATCGGCACGCTCCTGCGAAAAGCTGCCCGGAGAACCGTGGAGGGGCTCTGGACGGCTATTGGCGAACTCCTCGATGACTTCACGCCAACGCAATGCGCCAACTTTTTCGTCAATGCAGGCTATGACCCGGATTAAGCCGAATCCGCTCTAACCGGGCAAGATAATTGTCGGTGAACCGGCCAACTTAATCGTCGCCGCGCACTCCGATAAGGCTAAACGGGCTTTGTTGGAAATGGTCGAACAGATCGATATCCTCTCGACCCGCATCGAGAGTCTTGACGCTGAGATCCGCCAGGGTGTTCAAAAGGACGAAGCTGCGAAACGCCTGACAACGATCCCCGGCGTCGGTCCAATCATCGCCGCAACCGTGCAAGCTGTCGCACAAGATATTCACGCATTCAAAAGCGGCCGCGACTTCGCTGCGTGGCTTGGCTTGACCGCACGTGCGCATTCGAGCGGTGGTAAGGAGCGGCTGGGCTCGATTTCCAAGCGTGGCAACGCTCAGCTCAGGACACTGCTCATCGTCGGGGCGACGTCGATCATCAAGCTGGGAAAGCGTGGGCTTAAACTACCCGATTGGGTTGCCGGACTTTTCGCTCGCAAACCCTTCAAGGTTGTCGCGGTCGCCCTGGCGAACAAGACAGCCAGAATAATCTGGGCGCTGCTCACCAAAGGCGGCGTCTACCGAAAGCCGGCCGTTTCATTAGCCAGCTAGTCGGGTAAAAGTTTCCGGCGGCGCTGCTGCCGGCTCTGCGCAGAGGTGTAGATCGAGTGATGAACCACGAGGGACGAAATCCCGACATCGAACAGTCCGTCTGACTCACTGCGCCCTGGAGCGCGCAAAATTGATCAGAGACGCCGAAGTCGCGGAATTCATCATGGCCAGCGGTCGATGCCGCACCAATAGGCCGGACATATGACCGCACCGTCCTGCGCAGGTTCAAAGTTCGTGAAAAACCCTTGCCGATCGGGCCGTTCCACATATGTGTCAGAGCCAAGCTGCAGCGAGAATCATGGGTCAGTTCCTGACGGAAATCGACAATGTCATCGCAAGAAGCTGCAGATCGAGGCGTTCGCCCTCGCCCATTCGCATCGCCTATACTACCCGAGCAGATGAAGCCCGTCTATCAAGCGTTCGCTCGCGAAATGCCGTTCGCGGCCAATATCGCGAGCTGCCCTACCCGTTAGCACGACCCCTTCCGGGAGACCCGCCTAGCACTACTTTGGCATTTTTTCGAGGGCGTGCCGGTTTTGGTATTCCTAAATCGGGTTTTGCGTGATTCATGGGTGGTCGGCATACGGAGGGCCGG
>JAYTRP010000435.1:0-4194 GCA_043746145.1 Hyphomicrobiales bacterium
GCTAATAATCACGTTGAGCTAGCCGCAGAGATCGTTTCAGCTTACGTTTCTAACAATTCTGTGCCCGCAGCTGATCTCGCGATCTTGCTTAGTGAGGTATATACCGCAATTGTGCGGGTCTCGACCGGCGCGGCGCCGGCGCCGGTGGCAGAGCCGAACAAGCCCGCAGTATCGCCAAAAAAATCGATCACCAATGAATACCTGATCTGCCTAGAGGACGGCCGCAAGTTTAAGTCGCTGAAGCGACATCTGCGGACCCAGTATGGCCAGTCGCCCGAGCAATACCGGGAAAAGTGGCAATTGCCGCCTGACTATCCCATGGTCGCCCCTGCTTACGCCAAGGCGCGCTCGGCGCTAGCCAAGGAGTTTGGTCTGGGACAGCAGCGTCGACGACGCTCTAAGTAAACAGCGCGCTTAGTCGCTGTAACTAACCCATTGGAATAGACTTTTTGGACAGCGCAGCGAGATCCGCTCTCGCCGCCCCGCATAAGCGTTTACAGCGCGAATTTTCAGACCGCCTCCCACTTTCCGCCGCGCGCCGCACGGAAGCAGGCGTCGATGACGCGCATATTGGCGATCGCGTCTTCAAGCGGATAATCCAACACGCCTTCGCCGCGAATCGCGCGCGAAAACGCGTCGCCCTGCAAGGTATATTGGTCACACGCGGGGAATTCTTCGACCCTGGCGCCTCCGCCAAGCAGATCCGCGCCGCTGTCAATAATAATCCGGGTTGGCCGGTCTATCGGCGCATTGAAGGGCACTTGCACCTCGATCCGTCCCGCCGTCCCCGCGATAACGACTCGCTGCGCGCCGGCGAGCTGCGTCGAAATCGTGAAGGTCAGATGCCGGCCACCTGGAAATTCCAGGATTGCGCTGCCTAGCCGGTCAGTGCCAAAATTCGGATCGATGTCCAGCGAAGCCGCCACGCGCGTCGGCTCCGCCCCAAAGATATAGCGCGCCGTGAGGATCGCGTAACAGCCGATATCGTAGAGTCCACCCCCGCCCGGCGGGCGGTTGCGCACGTTTTCTGGATCGAGCAGTCGGTAGGTGAACAACGTCTGCATGGCCCCAACCTCGCCGATCGCGCCGGAGCGCACGATCTCGCGCGCGCGTCGCCACTGCGGGTGAAAGCGCACCATGAAGGCTTCCGCCGCCAGCTTGCCCGAAGCGTCGCGCGCGGCGATCAGCCGTTTTGCCTGTTCCGCGTCAAGCGCGATCGGCTTCTCGCACAGCACATGCTTGCCCGCCGCCAGCGCCTTTTCGCTCCAGGAAACATGCAACTCGTTGGGGAGCGGATTGTAGATCGCCTCGATCTCGGGATCGGCGAGCATTTCCTCGTAGGAGCCGTAAGACTTGGGAATGCCAAGCCGCGCGGCCGCCTCCTTCGCTTTGACGCCATCGCGCGACGCAATGCCCACGATGCGCGAGACCTCGCCGCGCTGCATCGCCGGTATCACCTTCTCGGTCGCGATTTTAGCAACGCCCAGCACGCCCCATCTAACAGCGTCCATCTTCATGCCCTCCCCTGAAATTCACCCGTTCGGACCGATCAGGCTTTCGCTTGCGGAACCCGCTGATCAGCCTGCCGCGCAATCATCCAGCCGGGATATTCCGGACTGAGCGCGCTGACGCGGTCGAGTTCAGCCATCTCTTGCGCGCTCAGTTCGAGCGAGGTCGCGGCGAGATTGTCATTGAGCTGGTCGATCGTCTTGGCGCCGATGATCACGCTCATGACGCCCTTGCGCGCGAGCAACCAGGCGAGCGCGACGCGCGCGACGGAGACGTCATGCGCGGCGGCGATCGGCTGCATCGCCTCGACGATGTCGTAACCGCGCTCTTTATCGACCGGCGGGAAGTCAAACACGGCGCGGCGCGCATCGTTCGATTTCAATCCCTCGCGGGTGAACTTGCCAGAGAGGAAGCCGCCGGCGAGCGGGCTCCAGACCATGACGCCCATGCCCTGATCCTCGACCATCGGCAGGATATCGCGTTCGAGGTCGCGTCCGGCGATCGTGTAATAGGCTTGCACCGTCTCGAAGCGGGCAAAGCCCCGATGATGCGAAATTCCCTGGGCCTTCATGATCTGCCAAGCGGCCAGATTAGAACAGCCGATCGTTCGAACCAAGCCCCGCGCGACGCAGTCGTCGAGCGCCCGCATCGTCTCCTCGAGCGGTGTGACCGGGTCGAAGCCGTGGATCTGATAAAGATCGACATAGTCGAGCTGCAGGCGCTTCAGGCTGGCGGCGATCTGGTCCATGATGTGGCCGCGCGACAGGCCCACCGCGTTGGGACCAGGGCCCGTGCGGCCACGCACTTTGGTGGCGATAATCACATCCTCGCGCGCAACCTTGAGGTCGCGCAGCGCCTGGCCGAGCAGCACTTCAGACTGGCCTTCGGAATAGACGTCGGCGGTGTCGATAAAATTGACGCCGGCCTCCATCGAACGGGCGACCAGCGCCGTCGCTGCCTGCTGATCCAACGTCCCGACATTGCGCCAAAAGCCAGCGCCGCCATGAAAGGTCATAGTGCCGAGACAGATTTCCGAGACGAATTGGCCTGTGCGGCCGAGAGGTCGATAGCGCATGGGGAAATTCCGAGGAGGGGCGCGGGGGCGATCAGCCCCAGGGCCTCCATGCTAGGCCCGGCGGGCCTCGATGCGCAAGCGCCCTTAGTTAGGCAAGGGGATCGGCGAGATCAGAGGCTTGGGATCGGGCGCCGCAGCGGCGCGTCCCGAGGGCGCGTTTCGTCCAGGCAGCGGCATTTCATCCACGGCGGCGGACTTACGCCCCGGGTTGCCTTGCAAAGGCGCCAGGAGCGGGTTGACTGCCGGCGCCGTCGACGCCGCGCGGGCGACAGGCGCGCCTCCGGGCAGCGGCACCAGCACGCCAAAACCTTGCGAAGCCTCACGATCTTGCGTAGCCGCACGCGACTCTCGTTCATAGTCACGCTCATGGCGGCGCGCGTGCCTGGATTCCTTATGCCGGCGCACATGGGCATGTCGAGGCGCCGGCGTCGCTTCAACCACCCGGGCGACCTCCGCGCGCGGCGCCGCATAAACTTTCGCGGAAGCGCCAGAGACAATCAAAGCGTCGTGACCCGCAACATCGACGGGACTGTCGGAGGCGGAATCAACGTACGGATCGCTTGAATTGGCCGGGAAGACCTGCATGTCGCGCACGAAAGCGACGAGATCTGTCTCGGTCAGGTTCGAGCGGCACAGCCGAACCCGGACGGAGGTCGGCATGGACGGCAGCGAACTTGTCGCAGCGAACGCGGCGGGCGAATCGATGAGGCGCGGCAGTTTGCCGAGCGACCATTGCCAAGCGTAGATGCAGCTCGAATTGGTGCGGGGATGGCCAATTGCGTAGCCGAACGGGCCAAAACTATTGTGATTATAGGCCTGCGAAAGCTCCATATCGACCGTCGCGAAGTTCTGGTCGAGCTCGGCGCGAATCGAAGATTCGCTTGGCTTTGGCACAGGCCCATCAATGTCCGCCATGCGGCGCGGCCCTTGGTTGACCTGGACGACGATCGCGTTCTCGCCGCCCGTTCCCGCGTCACCCTTCAGCACTATGCGTTGCGTCAGCACGCCACCGGCGCGATTCTGCAGCACCGATACCACCTCGCCCGCCTCGGGCGCGATCCGCGCCATCGGCGTCGCAGTCGCAGTGATGTCGGTGACGGGCTCATAGGAGGCCCGGGTGTCGCGGGGCATGCTGGCGCAGCCCTGCAAGGCAAGCGCGGACAATATTACGGGAAAACCGAGAGAACGCCTCAAACGCATTGTAAAACTCTTACTAACGCTTATCCAAAACCATTAGCCGCGAAATCTTGCGTTTTAGTTTCGTTGCGTCAGTGACGCTGAGGAATGCGACGCAAGATGCGGCTTAAGCGACGTTCCGTTCGAAGGGTTTCACATTGATCTTCTCAGGACGCTGGCGGACCTTCGCGAGGTCGACACCCATTTGCATCCGCAACCAGCAATCGGCCGAGCCGCCGAAAGCTTGCTTCGATTGTAATCCTCAAAGAGTCTTCTCAGACCCTTATGCTTAAAACTTTGGATCATCGTAAATTGTAACTACTAGAGCGTTCCCCTGCTGATCTGAATCGATTTTTGGGATTCCCTTTTCCGGTTTGATGAACGATCCTGGGGTTTGCCTGATTTGGAGGTTAGCGATGTCACGGGGCTATTCG
>JAYTRP010000436.1:0-4184 GCA_043746145.1 Hyphomicrobiales bacterium
CTTTGACGCCGTCGTCGTCGATAACCTCGGGGATCGCTAGGCCCGCGATATCCTGGTAGCGCGGCGCGGTCATCTTGAGGCTCGAGGGCAGGTTGGCCCAGAGCTGGAAGCCGTGCATGCGGCCGAACACGTCGCCGCGCGGCATTTCCTGATGCAGGATACCGCTGCCCGCCGTCATCCATTGCACGCTGCCGGGCCCCAACACGCCGCGATTGCCGAGACTGTCGCCATGTTCGACCTCGCCCGCCAGCACGTAGGTGATTGTCTCGATGCCGCGATGTGGGTGCCAGGGAAAGCCGGCGGAATAGTCGCTGGGATGGTCGCCGCGAAAATCATCCATCATCAAAAACGGATCGAATGGGCTCGTGTCGCCAAAGCCGAAAGCGCGACGCAAGCGGACCCCCGCGCCCTCCAGGGTGGGACGTGATTGCGAGACGCTCTTGACGGGACGGATAGACATGACGGGGATCTCCTGGCGTGCCCGCCCTATTTGGTGCTTGGGCGGGGCGCCGTCCAGGGGCGCGCTGCGCCTCTGCCGCACAAGGCGGCTTTGCCCGCTTCACTAATAGCTTGATCTCCCTGCCATTCCACCGAAATTGGGTGAGATTTCTTTGACAGGGAGCAAATTAGGAGCTACGTAAGTTCTATAGTTCATCCAGGGCGCCGTGATGCATTGCGTTATGGAAACAGAGGCATTCGCGTCGCAGGCTGAGAAGGTAGGCCTAACCCTTGACGAGAGAATCGAAATCGCATGGGCTCTTCTCTGAGGAGCCCATGCGAGGCGACCTGATCCTTGGGACTGGTGGAGCGCGAAAGTTTCGCTTTCCCAAGAAGGGAATGGGTAAGCGATCCGGGTTTCGCATAATATCCTATTTCGCCGCTGATGATGTACCCGTGTTTCTTCTGGATGTGTTGGATAAAGGGGACAGGTTAAATCTGTCACAGAATGAAAAGAATCAACTGAAAAAAGAACTTGGGAAAATAGCGAGTGATTATAGGATAGCTGCGAAGGAGAAGATTCAACCATTGGAAGGGAAAGCGTCATGAGCAAAACGGGACAAAGACTTATTGGAGCGGCAAAAGAGGCCGCCGGCATTGCTCGGGGCGAAAGGCAGGCCGCGCGCTTGTATATTCCGGCTGAAATGGACGTCCGTTCGGTACGCCAAAAATTCAAGCTGTCCCAAGAGGATTTTGCTTCAGAATTTGGCTTCAGCGTGACGCAAATTCGCGACTGGGAACAAGGGCGCTCGCGGCCGCTCGGGGGCGTGCGCGCCTATATAATGTTGATTGATAGCGACGGAAGCGCAATTCGTAGACTCTTAAATGAAGCGAAAAGCGCGACACGAAACAAAGCCGCCGCATAGTCTGAGAGCAAATTCTCCCACATACGCTTGGGTTTAACTTGGGGCTTGAGTGTTCAAACTCTCGCCCTCTATGTTGTCCTGTCGGATTGTACGACGCCGCCGCCATTGCTACTGCAACGCGTGATGAATTGTAGGCCAGACGAACCGCTTTGCGTTGCCTGGATGGCTAGCCGCAATCCACCCCGCCCAAACCCCTTCCCATTGCGCCCCCGACTAGCATAACCTCTACTTGCGCGGGACGACTCTCGCCAAGGAGTCGGCATGCGAAGTGTCTTTACCCTCGGTTCAACTCTCTGGCTCACCGCGCTGGTCGCGGGCAGTTCGCTCGCGCGCGCGGACTCGATCAAGATCGGCGAGATCAATTCCTATTCCGGCCTGCCGTCTTTCACCGAGCCCTACCGAAAGGGCTGGAAACTCGCGCTTGACGAGATCAACGCCGCTGGCGGGGTTGAGGGCAAGATGCTCGAGGTCATCTCCAAGGATGACGGCGGCAAGCCCGCGGATGCGGTGACGCAGGCAAACGAACTTGTCGCGAGCGACGGCGTCGTGATGCTGGCGGGCACGTTCTTCTCCAATATCGGCCTTGCCGTCTCAGACTACGCCAAGCAGAAGAAGATTCTGTTCCTCGCCGGCGAGCCGCTCACCGACTCGATCACCATGGCGAAAGGCAACAAATATACGTTCCGCCTCCGTCCCGGCACGTACGAGCAAGCGGCGATGCTTGTTGAAGAAGCGGCCAAGCTTCCCGCAAAGAAATGGGCGACCATCGCGCCAAACTACGAGTACGGCCAGTCGGCGGTCGCCGCCTTCAAGGCGCTGCTGTCGGCCAAGCGCCCCGACGTGCAATGGGTTTCCGAGCAATGGCCGCCGCAAGGCAAGATCGACGCCGGCGCCGTCGCCGAGGCGACCGCCAAGTCCGAACCCGACGCGATCTTCAACGTCACGTTTGGTCCCGACCTCGTGAAGCTGGTGCGCGAGGGCACGACGCGCGGATTGTTCAAAGATCGCGCTGTGGTCAGCGTACTCTCAGGCGAGCCTGAATATCTCGATCCTTTGAAGGACGAGACCCCGGTTGGTTGGATCGTCACTGGTTTTCCCTGGAACGACGTCAAGATTCCCGAGTACGCGGCGTTTCTGAAAGCCTATCAGGACAAATACAACGATTACCCGCGCTTGGGGTCGGTGGTCGGCTACGTCGAGATCAAAGCCGCCGCAGCGATTATCGCGAAGGCTAAGTCGACCGACACGGATAAAATGATTGCTGCCGCAGAGGGGCTCAAGCTCGACTCGCCATTCGGCCCGATCATGTTCCGCGCCGTCGACCATCAATCGACGCTCGGCGCGTTTGTTGGCAAGCTCGCGGTGAAAGACGGCAAAGGCGTCATGACTGATGTCACGTATAACAACGGCGCGGATTTCCTGCCCTCGCCGGATGAGGTGATGAAAGTCCGGCCGAAAGATTGAGGACCATGACGCGCCGCTGCCTTCCCCCTCCCCCCTCGTGGGGGAGGGCAGGGGTGGGGGGCTCTCGCCGCCGGGCTGTGGCTGTCGCGACTGCGGCTAATCGCGAGGACGCCGTGCCGACCCCCCTCCCTAACCCTCCCCCACGAGGGGGGAGGGGAAGCGCACCCCACCCGTGAGCTTCATCCTCGTCCAATTCATCACCGGCCTTTCCAGCGCCAGCTCGCTGTTCCTGGTCGCCTCGGGCCTGTCGATCATTTTCGGCGTCACGCGGATCGTCAACTTCGCGCATGGCGCCTTCTACATGCTGGGCGCCTATGTCGCCTACACGCTGACCGACCAACTCTCCGGCGTGATCGGCTTCTGGGGCGCGATTCCGCTGGCCGCGCTGATCGTCGCGGCGATCGGCGCGTTGGTTGAAATGACATTGCTGCGCCGCATCTACGACGCGCCCGAACTGTTCCAATTGCTCGCGACCTTCGGCGTCACGCTGGCGGTTGAAGACCTTGTGTTAATCATTTGGGGCCCCAACGAATTGCTCGGGCCGCGCGCGCCGGGCTTCAAGGGCGCAGTCCCGATCGTCGGCCATCCGTTTCCCACTTACGATCTCTTATTGATTGCGATCGGCCCGGTCGTGCTGCTGGCGCTTTGGTTGCTGTTCCGGCGAACGACCTGGGGCGTCTGGGTCAGGGCGGCGACGCAGGATCGCGAGATGGCGGCGGCGCTTGGCGTCAACGCGAAATGGTTGTTCACGTCAGTGTTCGCGCTGGGCGTATTTCTCGCAAGCCTCGGCGGCGCGCTCGAACTGCCGCGCCAAGCGGCTAGCCATACGATGGACCTCTCCGTCATCACCGAGGCGTTGGTGGTGGTCGTGATCGGCGGCCTTGGCAGCGTGACGGGAACGTTCCTTGCCGCTATTCTGGTCTCCGAGCTCAATGCTTTCGGCATACTCGTACTGCCCGGCGTTTCGCTCGTGCTCGCCTTTGCCGTGATGGCGATTGTTCTCATCGTGCGCCCAACCGGGCTGCTCGGCCGTCCCGAAACATTCGCCCGGCCGCCCAGCGCCGCGGACTATTCACGCTGGCGCCCATTGTCTCCGACCGCCCGTGGCGCCTACGCGCTCGGGTTGGCGCTGGTGGCTTTGCTGCCGCTGGTCTGCGGCGGTTATGGGCTCGCCGTCGCCAGCGAAGTGCTGATCGCCGCGCTGTTCGCGGCAAGCTTGCATTTCCTGATTGGCGCGGGCGGGCTCGTTTCGTTCGGCCACGCCGCTTATTTCGGGCTCGGCGCCTATGGCGCGGCGCTTGGCGTGCAACATGGATTAAGCATGGGGCCGGCGATCGCGGCGGGCGTTGCGTTGGG
>JAYTRP010000437.1:0-4172 GCA_043746145.1 Hyphomicrobiales bacterium
GCTTCAGCTCAGCAGCAATTACAAGATCGAGTTGATGCGCGCGCAGGTCGCCCGCAAACTGCCGCCCGAACAGGCGGCCTGGATCTTTCCCGACCTTACGCTGCACGCGCCTATCACGTCGGAACCCGCCTCGCCTGAAACCCACGCGGAGATTTCGCCGGAAGTCCTGCTCGGCCGCTATGCGCCTTGGGCGCATGGCGCGTCGAACGAATGGGTGATCGCGGGATCGCGCACCGCGTCAGGCAAGCCGATCCTCGCCAATGATCCCCATCTCGGCCTCGATGCGCCGATCCTCTGGTATCTCGCGCGCATCGTGACGCCGCAAGGCTCAGTGAAAGGCGTGACGATACCGGGCACGCCGGCGATCATCTTGGGGCAGAACGACCGCATCGCCTGGGGCCTGACGTCGTCGACGACCGATACGCAGGATCTGTTCGTCGAGACGATCGACCCCGCCAACGCCAATCAATATCTGACGCCAAACGGCCCCAAGCCGTTCATCACGCGCGACGAGACGATCCACGTCAAAGGCGCGCCCGACGTCGCGCTCCATGTGCGATCGACGCGGCATGGGCCGGTTCTCTCGGATCTGAACAAGGCGATGGCCGACGTGGCCGGCCAGGGCAAGGTGATGGCGCTCGCGTTTACCGGGCTCGACGCTAACGACACAACGACAGACGCATTCTTCCGCCTGAACGCCGCAAAGAATTGGAGCGAGTTCCGCGACGCGTTGCGGCTCTACAAAACACCGATGCAGAACATCGCCTACGCCGACGTCGACGGCGATATCGGCTTCATCAGTCCGGGTCTCGTGCCGGTGCGCAAATCCGGCGACGGCCTGGCGCCGACCGACGGAGCGACGGGCGCGACGGATTGGACGGGCTTCGTTCCGTTCGATGAGATGCCGCAGGCGCATAATCCGCCGGCGGGCTTTCTCTTCAACGCCAACAATGCCCTCGTGCCGCCGTCAAAAGAGACGACGTTTGGTCGTGATTGGGAGGAGCCCTTCCGGGCGCGCCGCATACAATCCTTCATGGACTCGCCCGACAAACACACGCTCGACGAATCTGCGCGCATGCAGATGGATCATCTGACGCTCGCGGGTCTTGCGTTGAAGCCGATCATGGCGAAAATCGCGCCCTCCGACGAGCGCGCTCGGCAAGCGCTGCAATTGGTCGCCAACTGGGATGGCCAGACCGAAAAGAACCGTCCCGAACCGTTGATCGCCGACGTGTTCCTGTATGAATTGCACCGCATGCTGCTGACGGACCGGCTCGGCATCGACTTCGACGAAGAGTTCGGCCCGCTTGACGCAACCGCCGTGCTCTCGCTTGTCACCGAGCATCCCACATATTGCGATACGCCCGGCCGGCCCGACCCTGATTGTCAGGCGACGCTGTCGCGCGCGCTCGACGCGGCGCTGGCCTTCATTGTCAAGCGCGACGGCGCCGATATGAGCCAATGGAAATGGGGCCAGGAACATGTCGCCATCATCAACCACAGAGTTTACAGCCACGTGCCGCTGCTCGACCGACTGAGCGATCTCTCGTTTCCCTCCAGTGGCGATTATTATACGCTCGATCGCGGCAACGGCTTCGACGCGCCCGCCGACATGCCTTTGGCGCGTACGCATGCCGCGGGCTACCGCGGGATATTCGATCTATCCGACCCCGCTCAGTCGCGCTTCGTTATCGCAACTGGCGAATCCGGCCACATCTTCTCCGCCCATTACAGCGATCTGCTGCCGCTATGGCGCGAGGGCAAGTCGATCACCCTGGCGGGCGGCGAGGCGGATTTCGACAAGGCGGGCGCGAAGCGGTTCGTGTTCACGCCGCATTGACGAAGGGACGCGTCACCCGTCGATGCGCAGGGCCGCAAACTGATGAGCAACCGATGACAGAGTCTTATCCCATCGACGCCGTCAACCAAGTGAAGCGCCGGCATGACCGCGGCGCCTACGACCATGCGACCGTGCATGCGCTGTTAGACGCAGCCACGCTCTGCCACGTCGCTTATGTCATCGATGGACAGCCCTATTGCACGCCGACCCTGTTCTGGCGCGAGGGCACGCGGCTCTACTGGCACGGCAGCAGTGCTAGCCGCATGTTGCGCAACCAGAGCGACGGCGAACCTGTTTGTTTGACCGTCAGCCAACTCGATGCGCTGGTGCTCGCGCGCTGCGGCTTCAACCATTCCGCGGATTATCGCGCCGTCATGGCGTTTGGGCGCGCCCGCCTCATCGAAGACCCCTCGGAAAAGCAACGCGCGCTAGTCGCGATGGTCGACCGCTTCTTTCCCGGCCGCACGGCGACGCTGCGCGCGAGCGACGCGCAGGAGATCAAGGCGACGCGCGTAATCGGCATGGAAATCGAACGCGCCTCCGCCAAGATTCGCGCCAAAGGCGTGGTTGACGAAGACCAGGATTATGCGCTGCCGATCTACGCCGAGCGTATCCCCGTGATGACGGTGCTTGGCGCGCCCGCGCCGTGCCCGCGGCTGTTGCCCAACGTGGAGCGGCCAGTCACGCTGGCGGGATATCGCGAAGGCCGGCGGCTCGATGAGGCCGTGGCTGAAGCCCATGGCGTCACGTTCCCGCGATAGGCGGTCCGGGGAAGGTTTTAAATTGCGCCGCCTTGTTGCTCCGCCGCGGAAAAAGATCATGCGCTATTGCCCTGCCGTCATCGCGAACGCCGTCAGGACAAATGCGCGAGGTCAAACCAAACGCCGACGCTTCGCCTGGGAAATAGTCGCCGTCCTGTCGCTTATTGCTTACGCGCCCAGTCAGGCCGCTTCGGTCGCGCCCGCGATGGGCGAGAACGGCATGGTCGTCACGGCGCAGCATCTCGCCAGCGAAGTCGGCGTCGATGTCCTGAAGCGCGGCGGCAATGCCATCGACGCCGCCGTGGCGGTCGGCTACGCGCTCGCCGTGGTCTATCCCGCAGCAGGCAATCTCGGCGGCGGCGGATTCATGACGGTCGAATTCGCCGACGGGCGACACACGTTCATCGACTTTCGCGAGAAGGCGCCGCTGGCGGCGACGCCGGGCATGTATCTCGACAAGAGCGGCGAGTTAATAAAGGGTCTCAGCACGCAGGGCTATCTCGCGATCGCCGTTCCCGGCACGGTTCGCGGCCTCGAATACGTGCGCGAGAAATACGGGACCAAGCCCCGCGCCGAGCTGATCGATCCCGCCATCAACTATGCCGATAATGGCTTCACGCTTGATGACGGCGACGCTTTCGTGCTCGCGACGGGAGCCAAGGCGATGCGACCCTATCCCAGCTCGGCCGCGATTTTCTTACCGAACGGCGAGCCGCTGAAAGCTGGCGAACGGTTGGTTCAGAAGGACCTCGCCAAGACCTTGCGCCTGATCCGCGATCAGGGCGCGGATGGGTTCTACAAGGGAGAGACCGGAGCCGCGATCGTCGCGTCAATCAAGGCCGGCGGCGGGATCGTTACGCAAGACGACCTCGACCGCATACGCCCGCGCGAGCTGGCGCCGATCGAATGCGACTATCGCGGTTATCGCGTGATCGCGGCGCCACCGCCAAGTTCAGGCGGCGTCGTCATATGTGAAATTCTCAACATCCTCGAAGGCTATCCCCTGAAGACGCTCGGCTGGGGATCGGCGCTGGCGATCCATGACGAGATCGAGGCGATGCGCCATGCCTATGTCGACCGCAACAACTACCTCGGCGACCCCGACTTCATGCACAACCCGGTCGACGCGTTGATCAGCAAGGATTACGCGGCGAAAATCCGAGCCGCGATTGACCCGGACAAGGCGACGCCGTCGAGCGATCTCAAGCCTGGAAAAGCGCCGCACGAGGGCGCCAACACGACGCATTATTCGATTGTCGATCACTGGGGCAATGCGGTCGCCGTCACCTACACGCTCAACGATTGGTTCGGCTCCGGCGCTGTCGCGGCGGGCACGGGCGTGGTGCTCAACGACGAGATGGATGATTTCACATCTAAGATCGGCGCACCCAATATGTTCGGGCTGGTGCAAGGCGAGGCGAACGCCATCCAACCGGGCAAGACGCCGCTAAGTTCGATGAGCCCGACGATCGTAACTAAGGATGGCAAAGCGGTGCTGGTGACGGGCACTCCGGGCGGCAGCCGGATCATCACGGTCGTGGTGGAGACGATCCTCAACGCTGTCGACTTCG
>JAYTRP010000438.1:0-4129 GCA_043746145.1 Hyphomicrobiales bacterium
TCCAAAACGCCCGATACCGCGCCGCGCTCGACGTAACAGCCGCCATCAAGTTCGCTACTCAGTAAAGAGAACTGAACAGCCCTGGGCCATGGACACAGAGATTCAGATTCGCCGCCCGCGCGACAGATCTTACAAAGATGCCGAGTCAATTCGCTGCAGCCGTCACAGGGCCTGAGCAATTACTATTTTTGGGTCTACGTTGTTGCGTTTCTCACATGAAACACCCGTAATAATGTATTGCAAGCTACGGATCAGTATTTATGCCGTAATTCTTGACGCCAATTGAGGCGGACTTTGTTAAAGATTGCGCTACCCCCTATCGTCCCGGGTTATGAATTTTAACTCAATGCGCTTGGCCGGCAGGCGGGGAGCATCAGGGCTGTTCAGTTCTCGATACTTTGAGGGTCAGTGGGCGATTCCCAAGGGCGTAAATGTCTGAATCTATACGCGACAACCCGAATCGGAGGTTGTTGGATGGCGGCGTCGCTGTTGGAGATTTTGCGGACAATCGCGGATCGTCGCCGCGCGGAAGGCAAACGGTTCGATCTGGCGACGGTGTTGCTTTACTCGATCCCGGGTATGGGGGCGGGAGCCAATTCATATCGGCAAATGCATGAATTTATTCGCATTCATTGCTAGCGCCAGAACGAGGCGTTTGGTCTTGCGCTGCGCGGATCCCCCTCATACACCGGCTTGCGCGACATCCTTCAGGGTGTCGATGCGGACGCGCTGGAAGCCGCGTTTCGGGCGCATGCGTCGTCGGTTGTGGCTCAGCCCGAAGGCGTGACGGCCATCGCCGTCGATGGCAAGACGCTGCGCGGCAGCTTCGACGCCTTCACCGACAAAAAGGCGGCGCACATGCTTTCGGCTTTGCGCCATGCTGACCGGATCGTGCTCGGCCATTTGATGGTGGAGGAAAAGAGCAACGAAATCCCGGCCGCGCCCGAACTGATCGAGGCGCTTGGGTTGAAAGGCTGCGTGTTCACGCTCGACGCCGAGCATTGTCAAAAAAACTCTTCCAGCGCGTGATCGCCTCGGGCAACCATCTGCTCACCCAGGTCAAGGGCAACCAACCAAGCTTACGCCGCAAGCTCGAAATCGGAGCCTTGTGGCGCAAACCGCTCGGTTGCGCCATCAGCCAGGCCCAAGGCCATAATCGCTTGGAAAAGCGAGAATTGACGGCCTTTCCGGCTAGGGCGTGGTTCCGCCATACGCCGTTGGAAGCATCGATCAAAACTGTCATTCGTCTGGAGCGAACGGTCCATAAGCGCGACCCGAAGACGGGGCTGCTCATCAAAACGAGCAAAGCGGTTTTCTGGGTGTCGTCCGCCGAAGGGGTTGCGCCGGAGCGTTGGGGCGAATGGATACGCGGCACTGGCAGTGCGAAAATGCCAGCCATTACGTCCGCGACGTCGCTTTCGCTGAGGACGCCTCCCGCATTCGCAGGAACCCGGACATCGTTGCCCGCCTGCGCTCCTTCACCTACAACCTCATCCGCGCTTCAGGCGTCGACAACATCCAAAACGCCCGCTACCGTCCTGTGCTCGACGTCACATCCGCTATCAAGCTCGCCACTCAGTATTGAGAACTGAAAAGCCCTGCGGGGAGCATTCTTCCGCGCACGGGAGCTTGGCGAGGCCCAAAAACGCCATAATTTGCAAGCGCTGCTGAGCGAAACGTAGCCTACGATTAAATAAAGGATTTCTAGCGTCTATGTGGAAATGGCTGCGCCGCGAACCCGGGCGATTCCGGTACCCCCCCTCTCAAATGGGGGAAGTATTTTATGCGGTTGGCGATATCCACGGCCGGCTGGATTGCCTGCGTCTTGCTTTATTGGCCATAGACAAAGACAAGGCTAGTAATGTATTTTCTGGCCTCGTGAAGGAGATCTATATAGGAGATTACATTGATAGGGGACCCGACTCGCGAGGCGTGATTGAGGCCCTTATCGAAAGATCAGTCAGCGCCAACACGCTTTTTCTGCTCGGCAATCACGAAATATTGTTGAAGTCTTTCCTAGGCGGCGACATGAACCTTGAATACTGGAGACCGCTCGGCGGTCTTGAGACCGCGCGTTCCTACGGTGCAAGCTCCAAACGCCTGCGGGAAAGCAACGGCTTTTCGGGCGAGGAACTCGCGGCCTTGACACCGCCCGGGCACCTTCGTTTTCTTGATCGATTAAAGCCGTATGTCCTCGCCGGACGCTATTGCTTCGTCCACGCCGGATTGCGGCCCGGCGTGGCCCTCGAACAGCAGAAGGTGGAGGATCTGGCCTGGATACGCGAGGATTTTCTCGACTATCCCGATTCCTTCGGCCCCATCGTCGTCCATGGCCATACGCCCGTCGCGGACATCGAATTTCGCCACAACCGCATCAACATCGACACAGGGGCCTATGTAACCAACAGGCTTTCCGTTATCCGCATCGACGGCGACGGCGTGACGCCGCTTGAAGTGGGAAGGGCATGAGCGTCGTCGAAACGCGTGGGGAGGCAAAGACTGTTGGGGCCGCTGTCTCCTTGCGGACCTGGATGCAGCGCGCCTACCTGGTCGTCCTCTTCCTCACCACACTCGCTTATGGCTCGGCCGCGCCTTTGTCCAAGGCGGCGGCGTGCTTCGGCTTTTCATTGCTGACCCTGTTTTCGATCGGTCTGGCCATAGGTTCGGCCCGTGTACGCAGATTGCACGCCCTGTCGACCTTAATGGCCGCTGGCTTGCTCGCCTACGCTTTCGCGCAAACATGGCAGGTCGGCTTGGGTTCGCCCTTCGCTCATCCCGCCTGGAGCACGCTGAACGCGCATGTAGGCGGTGGCCGGGGGTCGATCTCCGTCGCGCCGGGCATGACGCTGGAGGCGCTGCCCACGCTCGCGCTGCCGTTTCTGGTCTTCGTGACAGGTCTTTCGCTGTTTCAGGGGGATGGGGAGGCGGTGCGTTTGTGGCGGGCGCTGGCCGGGTTCGGCCTGGCCTGCGCGATAGGGGGGATCGTGCAGGAAATCTTCTTTCCAGAGATGCTTCTGTTCGAAACGAAGAAATATTACCTGGGCTCGCTTACCGCGAGTTTTGTCAATCGCAATACGGCCGGCACATTCTTCGGCGTCGCGCTGCTGCTCAACTTCAGTTTGTTTTTCAACGAACTTAAGAGCCTCCGTATGTCCTCAGTGCTAACTGCGGCGTTGAATTTCAACCTGGGCTGGCCGAGCACCGGCGCGCGCGCGATCCTGCGGTTGGTGGGTGGCCTGACGACTGCGGTCGCGCTTTTTCTCACGCAATCGCGCGGGGCGGTCGGGGCGACTTTCGTGGCGGCGGCGCTCGCCGCCGTCCTGCTCGCGCTGCGGAGCCTTACAGCTGACGCCGCCCTTCCCGGCTCCGGCGTCTGGCGACGACGCCTCGCCGTCGTCGCCGCGCTCGCTGCAGTCGGCGGCGCCTTCGCCTTGTTGGGAGAGCGGTCGGCATACCGGATGCAGGAGCAAGGCGCCGACGATGGCCGCTGGTGCGCCTTCGCCTCCACCTGGGAGGCGATCCGCGACAATTGGGCGTTCGGAACCGGCTTCGGCACGTTTCAGGACGTTTTCCCGATGTACCGTCATGCCGAATGCGACGGCATATTCGGCGTGTGGGAGCGGGCGCACGACGTCTATCTCGAAGGCATGCTGGGGCTCGGCCTCGCTTTCCCAATTGCGCTGGCCATCGGCCTAGTCACTCTTGTCGCTACTTTCGTCCATGGCATGCGCTCAAGACGCGCCTTTCGCTTTATCCCCGTCGGCGGATTCTCGGCGCTCTGTCTGGTGGCGCTGCACAGCCTCGTCGATTTCTCCCTTCAGATACCCGGCTTCAATGTGTATTTCGCGGCGGTGATGGCGGCCGCCGTCACGGTTTCCGTTGGCCGCTGACGGGCGTGCCCCGGCATCCGGCTTACGAGCGTCCCACGCGCTGAAAGCAACCCGTCGCCGCGCATCGTCTCGGTTAACCTTTCAACAACCATATTCCGAAGTTGGCTCGACCGAACGCCCCAGATAACCACGTTGAAAGAGCTAGGGCGTGTCCTCATTTAAGCCAAGCCAGGGCGCAGACGAGATGGAGTCCGGCGAGGAAGTTGCGTGCGGTCTTTTCGTAGCGGGTGGCGATGCCG
>JAYTRP010000439.1:0-4127 GCA_043746145.1 Hyphomicrobiales bacterium
ACCCCGCCTGACCCCGCATCGATTCGCCTCCGCTCCGTCAACCAAGAGGGAATCAGAAATCGCAGCCGAGAGCTAGGTTTTTAGAAGTGTCCAATTTCAATTTTGTTAGGATGAAGGTCTGCTTGGGCGAAAGGGGCGCGCAAGGCCGCGAGTTTGGTCTTGCCACGCGTGCTGGCGAATTCAGAGTTGCGTTGCTCCAGCTTTCATGGACCGCACAATTACACATTGTAGAACGATTGGAGATCGACGAGCCGACTTTGGCGCAGACCAAAGTCATCGTCGCGCATCGGGGCGCTGGCGACAGACGCTATACGCTCTAAAGCTGCGTGAGCATCGAAACAACCATAGGCATTAGAGCTTTCGACGGGCTGGTCATGGTTATCTGTTCGTGACTTGATCAAGAACAATGACCTGCGAGTGCGCAAAGCGTTAGATCATTTCTCCTATCTCGCCACGTGCGAAATTGGCGGATTGACGAGCGCGCTCGGAGGCTTAGAAAACATAGTGTTTACCGTGGTTTTTGGCGAAAACGCTTCTACGATCCTCGCCGAGACTTGCGCACTTTTGGCTTGGCTCCGCGTTTGTCTGGATTCGCGCACGAGCTTTGCAAACGCAATTCGCATTAGTCCGCGTGACGTTCGCCTTGATGCGCGTGACATCGCGACCGACGACGAAACGACGATCGCGGGTCACTTGAAATCTTTGCTGAGCGGGGCGCCGACGTGAACGCCATAAATCCCCCAACGGTGGTCGAAGTGGAAGGCATCATCCTTTCTGTTCGCGGCGCTGTCGTCGATGTACGGTTCGGTGAAGCGGAAGTCCCGGCCATTAACACCGTCATGATTGTTAAATGGGATCGACCCGAAACGCTGATGCTTGAAGTCCATAGCTACGTCGACCCGCTCACGGTTCGCAGCATCGCGCTTCAAGCGACGGAGGGGCTCGCGCGTGGCGTCAAAGTCGAGGCGACCGGACACCCCGTCTCTGTGCCCGTCGGAGAGGCGATTCTCGGACGATTGCTTGATGTCGTGGGCGCCTTGCGAGACAATGGTCCGGCGCTGCCCGCAGACACGCCCCGCCGCAGCATTCACGCGTCGCCGCCCGCGCTCGCAGAAAAGACCTCGTCGGTGGCGATGTTCGAGACCGGCATTAAGGTGATTGATCTCTTGGCTCCGCTGGCTCAGGGAGGCAAGGCGGCCATGTTCGGCGGCGCAGGCGTGGGCAAGACCGTGCTGGTGATGGAACTCATCCATTCTATGGTTGAGAAGTACCAGGGTATTTCCGTTTTCGCCGGCGTGGGTGAGCGCTCTCGGGAGGGGCACGAATTACTCACCGATATGCAGAGTTCGGGCGTGCTCGCCCATACCGTGTTGGTCTACGGTCAAATGAACGAGCCGCCCGGCGCCCGTTGGCGCGTGCCGCTGACCGCCCTGACGATCGCCGAATATTTCCGCGACCAGAAGCATCAGAATGTGCTGCTGCTTATGGACAATGTGTTTCGCTTTGTTCAGGCCGGCGCTGAACTTTCCAGCCTGCTTGGGCGCCTTCCTTCGCGCGTCGGCTATCAGCCCACGCTTGCGACTGAGGTCGCTGATTTAGAGGAGCGCATCGCCTCGGTCGCCGGCGCGTCCGTCACCGCGATTCAGGCCGTGTACGTTCCCGCCGACGATTTTACCGATCCCGCCGTCACCGCAATATCCTCGCACATGGATAGCATCATCATGCTGTCTCGCGATCTCGCCGCCCAGGCTTTCTATCCCGCGATCGATCCGCTGGCGTCCTCGTCCGTGCTTCTCGACCCGCTTGTGGTCGGCCCACAACATTATGCTCTCGCAGAACGGGCCCGCGAGGCGCTCGCGCGGCTGAAGGACCTTCAGGACATTATTGCCCTGCTCGGCGTAGAAGAACTCAGCGCGGTAGATCAACGCATCGTCAAGCGCGCGCGGCGTCTACAGCGCTTCCTCAGCCAACCCTTCGTGGTCACCGAGGCCTTTACTGGAACGCCCGGAAGGAGTGTCAGTCGCGTCGACACCCTGGCCGGGTGCAAGGCGATCCTCGACGGCGAGGCCGATGATTGGGCAGAAAGCTCGCTGTACATGATTGGCAATTTCGAAGAGGCGCGCCAAAAAGAAGCCGCGGCGAAAATGAAGGCCGCCAAGCCATGAAGCTTCGTATCACCACGCCGCTTGAGGTCGTTGTCGACTCAGGCGGCGTTCAAGCTCTACGCGCCGAAGATCCAAGTGGGAGCTTTGGCATTCTGTCCGGACACGCGGATTTCCTGACGAGGCTGACAATTTCCGTGGTGAGTTGGAAAACCCAGGACGAGAGGCGGTATTATTGCGCGGTTCGTGGCGGCGTTCTCAGCGTCGATCGCGGTGACGTCCTATCCATCGTTACGCGCGAGGCCGTGCTGGGCGACGATCTCGCCACCCTCGATGAAGCCGTGCTCGCACGCTTTCGCGCCGATATCGAGGCCGAGCGCGCGGAACGTGTCGGCGGCGCGGGTCTAGAACTGAGCGCGATCCGCCAAATCGTCAGCCACCTCCGCGGCGGCGCCAAACGATTCGGCGGCTCGTTATGACCGAGCTGGATCGCGTTTCACCAGAAGACGACGACACGCTGGTTGCCCACGTTCGCCTGCATACGCGACGCGAACTCGCTTGGCTGAAGCGCGGCGAACCCTCGGTCGCACGGCGCCTGTCGCAAATTGGCGTGCTTGGTTGGATCATTGTCTCGCCGATGCTGATTGGTGTGTTTGCGGGTCGCTGGATAGACGCCAAATTTGGCACGGGCATTTTCTGGACCGCGCCGCTTTTGCTGCTCGGCGCCGGGCTCGGTTGCTGGTCTGCCTGGAAATGGATAGGAAGCGAGTGAACCTGCATCTTTTGCCAGCACTGCCGCTCGTCTTGCTGCCGATCGTGCTCGCCGCCCATTTCGCGGCTGGCGCAGGCGCAGGCGTTGTCTTTTTTCGCAGCCTGTTCTGGAGTACCCGCCTTGTCGTCGGTGGGGGGCGCATCTCCACCGCACTTGCGCTCACTCTCGGTCGTTTTCTGCTCGTAGGAGGCCTGCTGACCCTAACGGCGCTGGAGGGCGCAGCGCCGCTGCTGATTACGGCGCTTGGGATCTTCGTCGGGCGCTTCTTCGTCCTGCGCAGCGCCAAGGCGGACGCGCGATGATCTCGCCGCTTGCGAACGCCACCTTGTTCCATATCGGCCCTGCGCCGATTACCTCCGCCGTCGTCATCACCTGGGGCCTGATGGGGTTTCTCGTCGGCGGTTCGCTTCTCGTGACGCGACGCCTGTCGCTCGAGCCCACGTGGACGCAATCCTTGTTTGAATTGATCGTTGACACCGTGGATGGGCAGATCCGCGACACCATGCAAGTCGAGCCGGTGCGCTATCGCTCATTCATCGGCACGTTGTTTGTCTTCATCTTCGTCGCCAATTGGTCGACGCTGATTCCCGGTGTGGAGCCGCCGACCGCAAATTTGGAAACCGACATGGCGCTGGCCTTGTTGGTCTTCCTGGCAGTGATCGTGTTCGGGATTCGCGCGGGGGGATTACGAGGCTATCTCAGGACCTTCGCAACTCCCAGTCCAATCATGATTCCGCTCAATTTCGTCGAGAGCCTGACACGCGCGTTCTCGATGTTCGTGCGTCTGTTCGGCAATGTTATGAGCGGCGTCTTCATGGTCGGCATCGTCCTGACGCTGGCCGGATTTCTCGTTCCGATCCCGCTGATGGCGCTCGATCTGCTGACCGGCGCCGTCCAGGCCTATATCTTTGCGATTCTCGCGATGGTCTTCATCGCCGGCGCGATTGGCGACTCGAAGGTTGCCCCGCCGCTATTGGAAAAAGGAACCAAGCCATGAATTGGGCCGCTATCGTCAGTATTTTCTCCGCCGCCATGGCGGTGTCGTTCGGCGCCATCGGGCCGGCGCTCGGCGAAGGCCGCGCGGTCGCCGCGGCAATGGACGCGATTGCGCGTCAACCGGAATCGGCGAACACGATTTCGCGCACGCTTTTCGTCGGTCTCGCCATGATCGAAACGATGGCGATCTATTGCCTGGTGATCGCGCTGCTGCTGCTGTTCGCCAACCCTTTGTTGAGATAGCTGATGACCATCGA
>JAYTRP010000440.1:0-12518 GCA_043746145.1 Hyphomicrobiales bacterium
CGGGGGGCGGCCGCAAGGCTTGCAGCGCGCGGGAAAGCGGGGCAGTAAACCGGTCGAGCGCCGCCAACGATGGCGCTAGCCCTATGACGGAAAAGCCAATCCAGCCGAGCGACGCCGCGGCGGCCCAGCGCATTACAAGATAGGCGGAAGGATGGTCGAAAGCGCCATAGAGCCCGCCGCCGAAACCGCCCAGCAAGGCGCCGGACGTGATGTAAACGAGGATACGTCCGGTTTGCGCCGCAAAATGGGCGTGCGTGCGGGCGCTTCCACGGGCAAAGCCGAACATCACGCTAGTGGCGATCCCGCCACACATGCCTGCGCAATGCAGGCTGCTCGCCAGGCCCATGAGGAGCCCACCCGAGAATGTCACAGCGATTGGCGCCATGTTAACCTGCGACTCTATTCCCGGTGAACTCTTATGCCGCCAAGGCGTAAGTTATTTGATCGCGATCAATGCTGGCGACTCCCGGCCGCAATGCCGCCGGAATCGTCGGCTTGACCTAGCGGAGAATTTTTGAACGGATTCGTACGTACCAAGATCTAGGGGTCGCTCAATGGTGGATAAGCCGCGTTACGAGGTTCCTGTCGCGCAGCAGCCGCAACAGGGTAAGCAGGGCTTCGACCTCGATCGCGTGTTGCGGTCGATCGTCAGCGTCGAAGCCACAGTTCCCGACAACTCGTTTACAGCGCGAACTCTGGGCACGGAGCGCGCCGGTAGCGGTGTCGTCATCCGCGATGACGGCCTTGTTCTCACGATCGGCTATCTCGTGACCGAGGCGGATAACGTCATGCTGATCGATTCGACGGGGCGCGCAACGCCGGGCCATCCGATCGCGGTCGATGGCGAAAGCGGCTTTGCGTTGGTGCAGGCGCTGGGCGAACTCGCCTTGCCTGCCATTCCGTTGGGAAGCGCGGCGGATATTTCGCTCGGCGACGCTGTCGTCATGGCGGGTGGCGCGCATGGCGGCGGTCGCAAGCAGGCGGTAACGGCGCAGGTTGTCGCCAAGCAGGAATTCTCAGGCTACTGGGAATATCATCTCGATGAGGCGATCTTCACCGCGCCGGCGCATCCGCTATGGGGCGGCGCCGGGCTGATCGGACCGGATGGGAAGCTGGTTGGAATCGGGTCGTTGCATGTTCAGCAGAGCGATGGCAAAGAGCGGGCTCAGGACGTCAATATGAGCGTGCCGATCGACCTGCTGTCGCCAATTTTCGAACAGCTGACGACGCTCGGCCGGCGCAAAAAGCCGCCACGTCCGTGGCTAGGCGTTTACGCCACCGAAAACGCCGGCCGGGTGGTGATCGCCGACGCGTTGGAAGAAGGCCCGGCGGCGCAGGCGGGACTGCGATCCGGCGACATCATCGCATCGGTGCGTGACTCTTCGATCGAAAGCCTTGCCGAGTTTTATCGCGAGATATGGAATTGCGGTCCCGCCGGCGCGGACATTCCAATCGAGATTATTCGCGAAAAGCGCAGCTTTTGGCTGCGCGTGAAATCGGCGGATCGGAGCAGTTTCCTGCGTAAGCCGCGCATGAACTGAAGTAAGGGCGGGAATTAGCTCGGACTATCGCTGCGGTTATCCGCTTTTGGTCGTTCAGCTTATCCCGCCAGTGAGGCTGTACTACCCTCGCTCGGCTGCAGTTCGATTTGGCGTTGATGGAATGCTTTCAGCGTGGACCGATGGCCGATTGAAACGACCGTTACGCCCGGAAGCGTCTTCGCGATGACGCGATAAAGATCATCCTCGCTATGCTCGTCGAGCGATGCGGTCGCCTCGTCGAGGAACAGCCAGTCGGGCTTGGCGAGCAAGGCGCGAGCGATCGCTAGCCGTTGCTGCTCGCCGCCGGACAGGCGCATCTGCCAATTGGAATCTTCGTCTAGCCGTTCGCCCAAGGCGGCGAGACCGACCGAAGCCAGGGCGCCGCGGAGCGCCTCGTCGGTAAACAGGGTCGGCGACGAGGGATAGGCGATCGCGTCGCGCAGGGGTCCGATCGGGATGTAGGGTCGCTGCGGCAGCAGCATCAGCTTGGCGGTGGCGGGCACTTCGATCTCGCCCTTGCCGAACGGCCAAAGTCCCGCGATGGCTCGAAACAGAGTGGACTTGCCCACGCCACTGGGCCCTAGCAGCAGAGTTGATTGATGCGGGATCAGCATCAGATTGCCGATCCGAGCGAGCTTGCGACCATCGGGGAGGGCGAGCTCCAGGTCCGGCATGGACAGCGCTTCGCCAGGAGAAGGCCGCGTCTCGACTCGGGGCGAATGTTGCGCGGCGGCGAACGTGCGTGCGAACGACTCGTCGAACGAGTTCAGTCGTGTGACGGTCGCGCTGAAATCGGCAAGCCCGATATATTTGTCGACGAAGAAGTTCATCTGCGAATTAACGTTGCCGAAAGCGTCAGCGGCCTGATTGAACAGCCCGAACGACACTTTTTTGGCGAAGTAGAACGGCGCAACGATGACGTAGGGGATGATCCCCGAAATCTGCGAATAGAATGCATTAAAGGCGATCAGCGCGGTTCGTACGCGGATGATGCGCCGGATCGTATCGAATACGTCCTCGAAGACGATGCCAGCATGATTGATCTCGCGCGCTTCGCCCTTCAAAAGCGCGATCTGCTCGCTGTACTCGCGGATGCGCGCGAGATCGAAACGAAAGTTCGCCTCGACCCGCTGCTGACGGAAATAGAGGCCCGACAGGCGGCTGCCGATAAGCTGGGTGACGCCCGTGGCGAACACTGCATAGAGCGTGGCGACCCAGAACAGAAAGCCGGGGATTTCGACGTCGAAGAACGGCACGGTCATTCCGCGCGACAGGCCCCAGAGGATGATCGAGAACGCGACCAGGTTGGTGGCCGAGGAAATGAGCTGGATCGTGTAGTTGTAAATGCCCGCGTTGCCCGAATTGGAGCCGGTCCCGCTGCCGTTGATAAATGCGCCAACATCCTGCGAAATGCGCTGGTCGGGGTTGTCTGCCTTATCCGCGGCAAGCGCGAGATGATAGTGCATCGAGTTCAGCAGCCAGCGCGACGTGTAGGCGGCCGTCATCCATCGTCGCCATTGCAGCACGAAGTTCGAGGCGATGTAGAACTCGATCATCAGCACGACAATCGAGACCAGCGCGATCGGCGCGAACACGTCGAGCAACTGATGCCAGAACTCGATGCGATGCGCGTCATCGGGAACCTGGATCGCGTTGCCGAACGCGAGTTGGAAGTAGTTGATCCGCACGCTGATCGCGACTTGGAACTGGTTCACCAGCACGAGAAAGATGACGCATGCGCGGGCGTAGAGGCTCTGGCGCATGGCGCTGGGCTTGAGGAACGGTGGGCGAATGGTGATCAGGGTGCGCGCGTCGAAGAAAGGATCGGCGATCCGCATCATGCGCTGCACGATGGGTATAAACGAGATCAGCGTCAGCGCGATTACAAACACGGCGGTGGCGATCGGGAGATAACGCGGCAGCGCATATTCCTGGTAAGCTGCAGGCCAGAGGCCTTGCTGGTGCATCAAATCGGCTAGCCCGAACAACACGGTCTCCACCGTGAACAACTCGGACATAATTCTGAGGAAAGTCGGGACGCGGATCGAAGGCAACGAGGCGAGCGCCGCCAGCGCAGAGGCCACGCCAAGCCCGATCGCCATCTTATCGGCGTGGAATATCCCGACCGCAAGGGCGATCAGGGCGAACACGGCAAGACTTACAAGGCGCATGCGGGCGAAATCCGGGCGAGGTCTTCGGGAGATTGGGCC
The DNA here is from genome assembly GCA_043746145.1 of Hyphomicrobiales bacterium. Lineage (GTDB taxonomy): Bacteria > Pseudomonadota > Alphaproteobacteria > Rhizobiales > Beijerinckiaceae > Roseiarcus. Next base: position 3,752 of record JAYTRP010000440.1, read on the forward strand.
GCAGTAGCAGACCGGCGCCCGCAAATGAAGGGCGGCGCAGCCCGGGAATGCGTGAAATCTTGGTAACCTAAGCGGGCGTTATAGGCGGCCTGGCAGTTTAACTCGCCCGACCAGAGAGCGCCTCGCAAACCTTTGCGCAACGACCGCCGGGCTCGCCTGAAAAGAAAAAGGGCGGCCTCGCGGCCGCCCTTCTAAACGTCATTCGGCGTGGATCAGAAGTCCATGCCGCCCATGCCGCCGCCACCGCCGCCGCCCATCGGCATAGCGGGCTTGTCTCTCGGCATCTCGGCGACCATCGCCTCGGTGGTGATCAACAGGCCGGCAACCGAAGCTGCATCCTGCAGAGCCGTACGAACGACCTTGGACGGGTCGATGATGCCGGCTTCGATCATGTCGACGTATTCGTCGGTCTGGGCGTTGAAGCCGTAGGTCTGCGACGGGTTTTCGGTGATCTTGCCGACCACGATGGAGCCTTCGCCACCAGCGTTCTGCACGATCTGACGAATCGGAGCTTCCAGCGCCTTCAGAACGATGTTGATGCCGGCCTGCTCGTCCGGGTTATCGCTCTTGAGCTTGGCGACCGCTGCCTTGGCGCGCAATAGCGCAACGCCGCCGCCGGGGACGATGCCTTCTTCGACCGCAGCGCGAGTGGCGTTGAGGGCGTCGTCGACGCGATCCTTCTTCTCCTTGACTTCGATTTCCGTCGCGCCGCCGACGCGGATAACCGCGACGCCGCCAGCGAGCTTAGCCAAACGCTCCTGCAGCTTCTCCTTGTCGTAGTCCGAGGTGGTCTCCTCGATCTGCGCCTTGATCTGCGCGACGCGACCTTCGATGTCGGCCTTTGCGCCGGCGCCGTTAATGATCGTGGTGTTTTCCTTCTCGATGCGGATCCGCTTGGAGCGGCCGAGCATCTGCAGCGTCACGTTCTCGAGCTTGATGCCAAGGTCTTCGGCGATCATCTGGCCACCGGTCAGGATCGCGATGTCTTCGAGCATCGCCTTACGACGATCGCCAAAGCCGGGAGCCTTGACCGCTGCAACCTTGAGGCCGCCGCGCAGCTTGTTGACGACGAGGGTCGCCAGCGCTTCGCCTTCGATGTCCTCGGCGATGATGACGAGGGGCTTGCCGGTCTGCACGACGGCTTCGAGAACCGGCAGCATGGGCTGAAGCGAGGAGAGCTTCTTCTCGTGGATGAGGATGTAAGCGTCCTCGAGTTCGGCGACCATCTTCTCGGCGTTGGTGATGAAGTAGGGCGAGAGGTAGCCACGGTCGAACTGCATGCCTTCAACGACGTCGAGTTCGGTCTCGAGGCTCTTGGCCTCTTCCACCGTGATGACGCCCTCGTTGCCGACCTTCTGCATTGCTTCGGCGATCATCTTGCCAATCGACTTGTCGCCGTTGGAGGAGATGGTGCCGACCTGGGCGATCTCAGCGGAATCCTTGATCTTCTTGGAGCGCTGGGCAATGTCCTTGACGGCTTCCAGAACGGCCATGTCGACGCCGCGCTTGAGGTCCATCGGGTTCATGCCGGCTGCAACGGCCTTGGCGCCTTCCTTGACGATGGAATGGGCGAGAACGGTTGCTGTCGTGGTGCCGTCGCCAGCGGTGTCGTTGGTCTTGGAGGCGACTTCGCGCACCATCTGTGCGCCCATGTTCTCGAACTTGTCTTCGAGCTCGATTTCCTTGGCGACGGTGACGCCGTCCTTGGTAATGCGGGGAGCGCCGAATGACTTGTCGAGAATGACGTTACGGCCCTTGGGGCCCAGCGTCACGCGGACGGCGTTGGCGAGAATGTCGACGCCGCGAAGCATGCGGTCACGGGCGTCTTGCGAAAAGCGTACGTCTTTGGCAGCCATGTTAAACTCCTGCCCGTAAGGGCGTTATTGCGGGGAAACGAGAGCGGAGGCTGAAATCAGCCAATCACGCCCATAATGTCGGATTCCTTCATGATCAGAAGGTCTTCACCGTCGATCTTGACTTCTGTGCCCGACCACTTGCCGAACAGAACCTTGTCGCCTGCCTTGAGGTCGAGCGGGACAAGCTTGCCGCTTTCGTCGCGGGCGCCGGGTCCAACGGAGATGATCTGGCCTTCCTGGGGCTTTTCCTTGGCATTGTCCGGGATGATGATGCCGCCTTTCGTCTTCTCTTCGCCTTCGAGGCGTTTGACGACGACACGGTCATGCAGAGGACGGAAATTCATAGGCGCTTCCTGTCTAGAATAGCCGACGCTTGGCGACGGCCGGTTGGGCTCTCTAGGAGCGCCGTTAGCACTCCCCTGACGAGAGTGCTAACGACCGCCGTTCACATAGTGAGTAGCGCCACTTGCGTCAAGAGTAGAACCAACCAAAAGCGCTACTGGCAATTGCGGAGTATCAGGCGCGGACGCCTTGTTCTGCGGGTACCTGAGGGTGGCGTCAGCATTAAGGCAAGCTGCTTTTCCACACGCTTGGTTAATCGCCGCGCCTCAGCGCCCGGGATACCAATATTGCGCCTGCGGCTTGGTGCGATCGATCACAACGAATTCGTTGGCGAAGGCGCGATAGGGATAGCTCCGCTCGCCATCGGGCCATTGTACGCGGATTTCGGCCCGCTCGGCCGTGCCGAGACCAACGTGGATCCAACCCGTATGACCCGAGGCGTCGCCGCCGCCGACCTGGACCGTGCGCGTCTGTGTGCGCGTGCCAGTTTTCACCGCGACATGCGCGCCCACCGCGTCGCGATTGGGGCTAGGCTCAGCCAGCTTGATCTCGATCCAATTGCCGCTTTGGAGCAAGCCGCCCGCGCCGTCGTCAGCGCCGAGATTGCGGAACAGGCTCGCGGGTTGGGCGCGGTTCATCACCAGCAGATCGAGGTTGCCATCGAGGTTGAAGTCGGCGACCAGCGCGCCGCGGCTTTGCCGGTTGATCGCGATACCTGCAAGGCCACCCGCTTCCGCGAATTTTCCGTTCCATTGCTGCAGCAGCAGGTTGCTCGGATCGACGGCGGCGAAATCGGGCATTTGCGCGACATTGCCCTTAGCGATGAACAGATCGAGCAACCCGTCATTGTTGAAGTCGGCAAATTCCGAGTGCCACCCGGTAGAGGGCCGCTTGTCGCCGCCGGTATAAGGGATGTGCGCGGTCGCTCCCATCTCGCCAGCGATGTCGCGATAGACGGGGTATTGCCCCCGCTCGCCTTCTTCCGTGTCCAGCTTTTGCAGCTTCGTGTCGCCCATCGAGGTCAGCGCGTATTGCGGGAAACCGGAGCCGTCGAGATCGCCTTCGGCGATCCCCATGCCAAAGATCGAGACATGCCGCCAACCGTCGGCGCGGCCGTAGAGTTTCGGCGCCTTGTCCGGCTCGACCTTCCACATCTGCTCCTCGCCGCCTCGATAATATTGCCGGTCGTTGGAGACTCGCAGCGACGGCGTCCCAGAGCGGTTCCAGTCGGTGAACAGCATCGACAGCGCGCAATAGCCCGGCGTCAGCGGCGTGCGGATGGAATAGTCCGGCTTGTCGCCGGGCTGCGGGCGATACAGCGAATTCTCCTCGCAGGTGCCCCAGGGTGAACCCGGCGCGTCGCGGTCGACGTAATGGCCAATCGCGAGCGTTGGAAATTTCTGCCCCTTCTCCCATTCGGCTGCGAACGAGGTGGTCCAACCCGCGTCGCCCTCGAAACCCCAATCCTTGTTGGCGAGGCTGAACGTGCAATCCGGGCCGCCCTTCAGCAGCAAGTTTTGCCCCACCCGCAGCACGAACAGATCGATATGGCCGTCGCCGTCAAAATCGATGGGATAGGCGCCGATCACGTTTTCCAACAGCTTGGGATCGGCCCCGATATCGAGCGGCTTCTGCGCGAACTTCAATGGACCGCCGCGCTTGGATTGGTTGACGAACAGCTTTGCCGGGTTCTTGCCCCCGGCCAGGAACACGCTGGGAAAGCCGGAGCCATCGCAGTCGAAAGCCGCGCCGCCGCCGCCGACGAAATGCTCCCAAGGTCCGTCGTAGATTTGGGTTAAGCCAGCCGCCGTAGCTTCCTCGTGCATCACAGGCACATCGCCGAGCGGTTGCTGCGAGGGGTCGGCAAAGGCTGGGGCGGAGAATAAACAAATGAGCGCAGCGACTAAACGTCCCCCTCTGTCATTGCGAGGAGCGCAGCGACGAAGCAAGCCAGAGGCCTCAGCGCGTCGGCCCTGGGTTGCTTCGCTGCGCTCGCAATGACGGGCGCGGAGTAACGATCGCCACTTCCTCATCATGGCGCCTCAATCACGAGTGAGCGCAAGAACGCGAGCACGCTATCGCGATCGTCCTTGCCAAGCGCGAGGTAGGCGTCGCGGGAAAAGCGTGCGTCGCCGCCGTGGGCGGCAATGATTTCGTCGAGCATGCGGAAATCACCGCGATGGCCGTACGGCGCCGTCGAACCCACGCCCCAAAGGCGAGGCGTCAGAAACACGTCACGCTCGACGAAGCGCTGCGCCTGCAACTCATTGCCGAGCGCGCTCACGTCGCTATCGACGACTAGATGGCGCTTCAAGTCGCTAAACATAGGCACCAGCCAATCGCCGTCCGCGTTTTTCTGAAGTTGTTGCGCAAACGCAAAGCGTGACAGATCGATCGTGATCCCTCGCTTCACCTCGCCCGCGCGCAGGGTTCCCGCCATATCGTAGGGCGCGGGATCGGTGAAACTCAGCGACTTCAGCGGCAGTGCGCGAAAATGGCAGGAAGCGCAGCCGATCTCGTCGAAATGTTTCGATCCCCGAGTTGCGGCTTCGCGCCAATCGTCGGGCAGGTCGGCTTTCACGGTCGGTGGCGGCAGCGTCGCCTGGAAGGCGACTAGCGCCGAGACGTCGCCGGGCGAAATTGCGTCGGGAACGCCGCTCTCGTCAAAATCATGCGTTCCGGTCCAGCGCACCCCGAAGCGCTCCGAGGCCTCCATGCCGTGATGAATATTGAGGGCGTTGATGGTGAACTGCCTCAATGATGTAAAGACGCCCTTGCGGCTGAACGGGCGAACGATCAGATCGGCGTCGACGCCCTCGACACTTTCGAGATCGACCACGCCGTCCGCATGGGCCTGAAGCGAGCCGAACCGCACGCCCTTGCTGACGAGATCGGCGCTGATGGTTTTCCCCAAAGCACGCGCTTGCGTGACGGCCTTGTCGCGCTCGTCCTGGAGGTCGCGCGTCGTCTCGCGCGCGACCAGTTCCACAAGGCCAGAGCCCAACAGCGACGTCGTGTGCCGCTCGCTTGAAAAGGAGGGATCGGTCGAATCGAACTGCGCGCTCTCAAAACCTTCGGAGACGAACACGTCGGTGACGAAATCACCGGCGCCGCCGAGCACGGGATCGTTGTGACAACCCGAGCAGGCGTTGGAATCAGGGCCGCTCGTACGGGAGAAAGCGGGGTTGACGCCGAACTTGCGTTTGGTTGGCACAATCGCCTGAGTGGCCCTCGGCCTCCCGGCGCCATCCTGCGTGGTGAACTTGGCTTTGAACAGTTCGCGCCCACGTGCGATCAGGCCGGGCAGGGCGGACGCGCCGGAGGACGCGACGGCGTCAAAATCGACGTGGCTGTGGAAAACCCGCTCATCCCAACTGCCCGCTAGCGCGGCGGTGGCCATGAACGTCGTCGCGACGATTGCTGCCGTTCCCTTATAGAGGAGCGTTGGGGCAACCCGGTTCAAGCCGCTCGTGAACCATCCTCGCCTCATGTTCCCTCAAACCTCGCTTTGGCGCGTTTCGCTCGCCCTTGGCGTATGTTTGTCACGGACGCCCGCTTACCCGCAAGCCGCTCTTCACCTCATGTCGACATCATTTTTGAGTTGTATGCCTTAGAAATGATGTTATCTTGTCTCCCAACCATCATGGAAACGCCCACCGGAAACCTCACGCTGAGGGCTCTCGCTCGCGAGGCAGGAGTCAGCGTCGCTACCCTCGACCGTGTTTTGCACGGGCGCGCCGGGGTGCGGCCGGATACTGCGCGCCGTGTACGCGAGGCGATCGAACGCCACGATCTCAGAGGCCCTTCCCACGATTCTGCCCCTCTACGCGCGCTGCGCTTTGCGTTCGTCATGCCCGATGGCGAAAATGTCTTCATGCGTATGATCCTCGAGCATGTCGACCAGATGTCGGCTTGGCTCGCAGCCCGACGCATCGCCGTCGAAACGGTGCTTACCGACGTCTTCAACCCTTCCGCCTTGATCGAAACGCTGGAGCGGCTCAGTGGCCGCTTCGAAGGCGTCGCCGTCGTTGCGCTAGACCATCAGGGCGTGCGTGCCGCGATCGACGACCTCGTCGACGCTGGCGTGTTCGTCGTCACGCTCGTCTCGGATGTTCCCGCGTCCCGCCGGCATCATTATGTCGGGATCGACAATTTCGCGGCGGGCCGGACAGCGGCGACGTTGATCGGCCGGCTCATTGGCGCGCGGCCGGGCGAAATCGCCGTCGTCGCGGGCTCGTTGTCCTTGCGGGACCACGCCGAGCGGGTATTCGGCTTCAACCAGTTGATGTCGCTTGAACATGGGCATCTGACCGTGCTCGGCTCCGTTGAAGGCGGCGATCAGGATGCGCGCAACTACGCGCTTACGACGGAACTGCTGGCCGAGTATCCCAATCTTGTCGGCGTCTACATCGTCGGAGCCGGGGCGCCTGGCGTTCTGGGAGCGATTGGCGATGCGCGGCGGCGATTGGTTGTCGTTGCGCACGACCTTACTGAATTTTGCCGGCGCGCATTGCTGCGCGGCGCGCTCGACGCGGCGATCGTGCAGGAGCCCGGTCACGAGGCGCGCTCTGCGATTCGCGTGCTGCTTGCACTCGCGCGCGGCGAACGCATTCTCAGCGAACAGGAGAAAATTCGCATCGACATCGTCATGCGGGACAACTTGCCATGATCAAGCGCGACTATTTGCTGATTGCTTCGCGCGGCGATCAATGGCGTTGCTCGCATCCAAAAAGCTCGCAAGCGAAAAGCGCAAGGCGCAGAGACGTCACAGGTCTGGAATGACCTACACAGGAGGAAGAGTATGAAATCCATCAATACAATCATTTTCGGGGCGGCGTTGCTCGCCTCGACCAGCGTAATGACCATCACGGCGATGGCGAAGGACGTCGTCGTCGGCGTGTCGTGGTCGAACTTCCAGGAAGAGCGCTGGAAGACCGACGAAGCGGCGATCAAGAAGGCTCTTGCGGCCAGGGGCGCCAAGTATATTTCGGCCGATGCGCAAGCTTCGCCGACCAAGCAACTAACCGACGTCGAGAGCTTGATCTCGAAGGGGGCCACCGTGCTCCTGATTCTGGCGATGGACTCCGAGGCGATCCTGCCGGCGGTGAAGAAGGCCAATGACGAAGGCATTCCGGTCATCGCCTATGACCGCCTGATCGAGAGCCCGAACGTGCTTTACATCACCTTCGACAACGTTGGCGTCGGCCGTATGATGGGCAAGGCGATCCTGGCTGCGAAGCCTGAGGGCAACTACGCCTTTATCAAGGGCGACAAGGGCGATCCGAACGCCAACTTCCTGTTCTCCGGCATCACCGAAGTTCTCAAGCCCTCGATGGATGCGGGCAAGATCAAGAACGTCGGCGAGACTTACACCGACGGCTGGAAGCCCGACAACGCCCAGAAGAACATGGAGCAGATCCTCACCAAGGATAACAACAAGGTCGACGCCGTGGTTGCCGAAAACGACGGCATGGCGGGCGGCGTCGTCGCCGCTCTGACCGCGCAGGGCATGGCGGGTTCGGTTCCGGTATCGGGGCAGGACGGCGACCATGCGGCGATCAACCGCGTCGCGCTCGGCAGCCAGACCGTGTCGATCTGGAAGGACGCGCGCGACCTCGGCAAGACCGCCGCCGACGCTGCGGTCGATCTCGCGAGCGGCAAGAAGGCGACTTCGATCGCCGACGTGAAGCCCTTCGCAGGCGGAGCCAAGCACATCACCGTCAGCGGCATCCTGCTGACCCCGCTCGCCGTCACGCGCGACAATCTCAATGAGATCGTCGAAAAGGGTTGGATCACCAAGGACGAAGTTTGCGCCGGCGTGAAGCCCGGCGTCGCCAAGTTCTGCGGCTGAGAGTCTCTAAGTTGACGCATGTGCGTCGATAAGACCAAATAGTGAAAACCGCGCCACTCCGGTGGCGCGGATCTTAACCAAGCGAACGCCAGCGCTTTTCAACGGCGCCTGATCTCCCTGGGAGGAGCCATGTCTTCGTCGGCCACGCCGAGCGCCATGAAACCCGTGCCTGACGAACCCCTGTTGCGGCGCCTGATGCGGGCGACCGAAATCGACACGCGCATGATCGGCATGATCGGCGCGCTGTTGATCATCTGGGTCGGCTTGCATCTCTACACCGTGATCTCCACCGGCGAGGGTCTGTTCATGACCCCGCGCAACCTGTCGAACCTGCTGGTGCAGACCTCGTCGGTCGCCGTCATGGCGACGGGCATGGTGCTGATCATCGTTATGCGCCACATCGATCTGTCGGTCGGCTCGATCCTCGGCTTCGTTTCCACCATCATCGGCGTCGCGCAAGTTTATCTGTTGCCCAAATATCTCGGCCTCGACAGCCCGCTGATCTGGATCATCACGATGATCCTCGGCATCGCGGTCGGCGTCGCGATCGGCGCCATTCACGGTTCGCTGGTCGCCTATCTCGGCATTCCCGCCTTCATCGTCACGTTGGGCGGTCAGTTGTTCTGGCGCGGCGCGGCTTGGTGGGTGACGTCAGGCGCGACAATCGCCCCGCTCGATGACCGCTTTGCGCTGATGGGCGGCGGCCCGCACGGTTCAA
>JAYTRP010000441.1:0-4099 GCA_043746145.1 Hyphomicrobiales bacterium
TTTCGTTTGTCGGGCGGCTATCAGCACTATGCAGGCTTCATCAATGAAAATTACATCGTAAAATTGGGGCCGCCGAGTACGGCTGTCCATAGTCCCGTGGGTGTTCCGGTATCAGGCAATCCCAACGACCCGATCTTCGGGCCCCTATCGTTCGCGCCCGTCAGGGACGCAAATACTTCGGACCTGTGGCAAGCGCGCGCCTCGTTCCTGTTCAAGCCCAGAGATAATTTCTCAGTATTGGCCTCTTACTACCATCAGGACGATAAATCGCAAGGCGAACAAGCGGTCTCGCCCTACTTCAGCGGCAACGTGGATTTTGCCCCGGCTGACAATCCCTTCTACAAACCGTCGTATCCGGTCTCGAACCCGACCGGCGGGGTGGTATTCCCACACAACGGCACTTACGACTTGAACAATAGCTTTCTGCTGCTGGCCCGCCGTCAGGCAGATCTCGCCAGCGCCGATGTCAGCTATGGTTTCGGCTTCGCGACCGTGACTTCCTCGACGTCGTACTACCGCGATCGCGGCAACGATGTCGCGGACGGCACCAGCTTCATTGCAACTCATCCAAGTTTTTACGGTTTCCTGCCACGGGCGGTCGACTATGAGACGGACTACGACCAGCTCAAAGGCTTTGTAGAGGAGGTGCGCTTGGTGTCGGACTCTGGACAGCACCCGATCGATTACGTGGTCGGCCTCTTTTTTCAGCATCTAGAGGGTAGCAACGGCCAAACGCAATCGGTTCCAGGCCAGACCTACTACAGCAATCTCGCCACCGGCTACCCCGGCTCGAGTCCCGACACCTTTGGCGACACCAATTTCATCGTCGCCAATACCACGGATTTCAAGGACCGCGCGCTGTTCGGTGAATTGACGTGGCATGCCACGAGCCAGTGGCAAATCACCGGCGGGGCGCGATTTTTCAAACAAAGCTTTTCGACCACGTCGTTCAGCGCCCTGCCGTACTGCGGCGTCTATTGCGGCACCGGCGCTGAAGGCGTGACCTACGTCCCGCCAAACGGCTACTCGGTCAACGATCACATCTTCAAACTCAATACATCGTACAAGGTGAACGACGGGTTGAACGCCTATATCAATTATGCGGAAGGCTTCCGGCGCGGCGGGGCAAACGGCATTCCGCTCGCAGGACCTTTCGCAGTGAACCCTGCATTACAGGTGTACACGCCGGACAAGACCAAGAACTACGAGGCCGGGGCGAAGGGCAAGTTCCTGGGAGTCAACTACACATTCGATTATTTCTATATCAACTGGAACAACTTCCAGCTCGACACCCAAGCATATGCCGGTGGCTACTCTCTGGCGGCCAATGGCGCCAAAGCCCGCTCTCGAGGCGTGGAATTGTCGTTGGACGGCCAAATTACCTCCCAATGGGACTATCAATTCGGCTACACATTCACCAAAGCCGAGGTCGCACAGGACTTTGCCATCAAGGACAACCTCGACGATGGCAGCGGCGGGTTCGCCTCCATCGTCACCGCCAAAGACGGCGATGCGCTGCCTAATGCGCCGCAGCACAGTGCAACTCTGGGCGTGAATTACTCTCATGCCGCACCGTTTCTGGATGACTGGAAAATGCGCTGGCATGTGAATGGCAGCTATCGCAGCTCAACGCTGTCGCGACTGGTCAATACGGCGCCCGGCGCCCGCCCGCCGTTCGAGATTCAAGGCTTCGCCGTCTGGGATGCGTCCATTGCCCTTGTGAATAACCACGGACTGACAACCAGTCTGTACGGGCAGAACTTGTTCAACGCACTCGCGGTCACGGGTGGGTTGGACGCTGGCGAGGCCGGGGTGGGACCGGGAGGAGTTCGCGCGTCGCATTACTTCGTCGGGCGGCCGCGCACGATCGGCGTGCGAATCGGTTACAAATTCTAAAACCGTTCAGTCAACTCAACGCTCAAGGCGGCAGTAATCACACCGCCGCCTTGAGCCGTTACCCTGATTACTTGGTGCGTACCGCTCCCGGATTCATGGCTTCCTGGGACGTCAATATCGGGTTGCGGGGCAGGCCGGCGGTATCGATGGTCTTGCCCTCCTTCACCACAATCGAGAGCTTTTTCAGATTCTGAACATCGGCGAGTGGATCCGCGTCTACGACGATCAAATCCGCGGACTTGCCGGCCTCCAGAGTACCGAAGGCGTCGAGCTTGTGATAAGCGGCAGCTATATTCTTCGTCGCTGCTTGGATGATCATCATCGGCGTCATGCCGCGTTGCTGCATCGCCTTCATATTGATGAATTCGGCCTCCCCGATCAATGAAGCATGCCCGCCGAGTCCACCGGGGGCACCTTCGGGGCCGAAGTCTTTGGCAACGTCCGGATCGATGGTACCGGCATCCGTCGACACCAATTGCGGCACGCCCGCTTTGATCAGGCGCACTTCATTCTCCGGACTATAGTCCATACCGAGTGTGCCATTGTCCTTGTCCGAGCCCGGGAAGCTCTGGGCATCCATTTGCTTCTGTTGCTGCTCGGTGAGCAAGCCCCATTGCGTGCCGCAGTAGAAATGCCTCTGCACCATGAGCTTGATGGTCTCTTCGGCGATGCGCGTCGGACCGGTAAAGGCACAGTGCTGAGCCATGTCCACTCCTGACTCGACGACGATGCGCAAAGATTCTGCCGACGTTTGATGGGTCTGGATGATTTTTCCGGCAGCGTGCACGGCCTCGACCATGGCCCGTTGCTGGGCCGGGGTGAACCGTAATACCGCTTCCTGACCGATGGCGCTGTTGACGGGTGAATCATCGCCAGTGGCGCCGTATTTCACGAAATCCACGCCCTCCGCCACGTACTTGGTCATTTCAGCATGGACCTGGTCTGGAGTCTTCCAGGCCAAATCCGGTCCGCCGTTCATCTCGAATTGCGCGTTAATGCGGGCCTGGAATGCCTTGCTTGCGGATGCAATGGATTCAGGGGAGGTGAATACGGCTCGAAATCCGACGATGTCCCCGGCAACGAAGACTCGAGAGCCCTGCACCTCGCCGCGGATGATTCGATCGCGGAGTCTCATCTCCGGGCGCGCGGGACCCATGGAGTCGAACACCGTCGTAAAACCGTGCTTCAGAGCGATCTGTGCGGCCTCCTCTGCGATGCCCTCGAAGTTGTTCTCGTAGCGAGCGAGGAACTCGATGTAAGTCCAACTCGGCCAGGGCACGAGATGCACGTTGGCATCCATCAGGCCTGGAACGATGAACTTGCCGCTGACGTCTATTTTTTCGGCACCTGCGGGTATGACCACACGAGATGCGGGGCCTACGGCTTTGATCTTGGTGCCATCGATCAGCACCACGCCATTGGCAATCGGCTGCCCGCCGTTGCCGTCGATGACAGTCGCGCCAATGAAGGCCCGCATCTGCGCATTGGCGGGCAGCATCCACAGGGCGCCCAGGACCATTAAACTTAGTCTATATCGCATCTCGCTCTCCCCAGTTCACCATCCCCATTTCATAGATATTGACGACGCCTCATAGCCTCTTCAACGCTTGAACATAGCATTGTATTTCACGATGGGGTCCGGCATGTGCCAGGTACCGACGAACCCTCTCTTCAACAGAAAAGCCTCTCCGGCCACGAAGCGCTCCGTGTTGCCGTCGCAATCACTAATGATGACCTCTCCCTTGATCAGGTAGCACGCTTCGTCGATGGCGAGGTCGTTGATTTTCAATGTTCCGGCGTCGCAGGCCCAAACACCGACGGTGAATACACCGGATGGATCGGCGTAGGCAACGAAGCCCGTCGGGTTCGCAGCACCTTCGACGATGGTGTCGGACGCATCGTGCTGCACGGACGGGAGCCCCGTTCCGAACTCTCCGTTCACATTCACGCGCAGAAATTGTCTACTCACGGTCATGGCTCAACTCCACGAACTAAACATAGACAATGGCAGACCAGCAGCCGACGCGCGATAGCGGTTTATTGATGCAAGAGTTGGCGGATATCGGACAATTGGCTCTTGCCATTCGCTGGACGCATGAGTTTCGAAGCGTGACTCCGGCGTCCGTCAATCGATGGCTCGATTCCTCGATCGAAAATTCATGGAGAGCTGAGTGGATCGCGCCGCCGATGCCTTTTTTTCCAG